>NZ_JAAGOG010000004.1:0-119672 GCF_010747425.1 Nostoc sp. UIC 10630 | reverse complement strand
CCCTATTCCCCAGTCCCCAGCGCCTATCTCATAAGCTGCTTTTTCTCAGCTTTGGGATCGCGAGTGGCAACGGCTGCCAGTTCTGCATCCATCAGGGTGCGTCCTGTAGCGGCGAGATAAACGTCATCGAGGCTGGGGCGAGATTGGGCAATACCAAATATGGGCAAGCCAGCAGTATTCAGCGCTTGCTGTATGTTAATGAGAACATCGTTTTGAGGTGTCACCACTAAGTTGAGGGAATTACCTTGAGCGCTGTTGATAATGACTTCTTGCACAAAGGGCAAAGATTGCAAGAGGTTTTTGGCAATTTCTGCTTCCTCACTGGGGGAAAACTCGCGGATTCGCAAGGTGATGCGATCGCCCCCGACTTGATCTTTTAATTGTGAAGGTGTCCCAGAGGCAATTACCACGCCCCGATCTATAATTGCCACGCGATCGGCTAAAGCGTCAATTTCTTCTAGGTAATGGCTGGTAATTACTACCGTCGTCCCAGAGGCGCGTAATTTTCGCAGGAAATCCCATACAACAAAACGCGTTTCTATATCAAGTCCTACAGTTGGCTCATCCAATACCAGAACATCTGGTGCATGGAGCAACCCAGCAGCCAAGTCTAGGCGCTTGCGTAAACCGCCAGAATAGGTTCCTGTCTTTTTATTGGCGTATTCTTGCAAACCGAGTAAATCTAATACTATCTCAATGCGCTGTTTGGCTACTGCACGTGGAAGGTGATAAAGTGCTGCTTGCAATTGCAGCAGTTCTTTTCCAGTTAGCACCTTATCTATAGCTACTTCCTGAGCAACATAGCCTAGTCGTTGCCTTGCCACCCTCGGATTATCTAACACAGAGATGCCAGATACTTCGATTTTGCCAGCATCCGGTGTGGTCAACGTACACAAGGCACGCAAGGTAGTAGTTTTCCCAGCACCGTTGGGGCCAAGTAAACCAAAGATTTCTCCCGGCTCTACCTGAAATGAAACATCCTGGACGGCAACCACTGTACCGTAACGTTTTTGCAGATTCTGAATTAAAACGGCGGGAGCCATGACAGCTTTTCCCCAACTATACAAATCTCAATAAAGTCTATCCTTATTGTAGAAGCTAGAGAGCAAGGAAATAACAGATGAGCGAAAATCTCTAAACAAGTTCGCGTCATGCGCTATGCTGTCAAAAACTTCTGATTATTTCAGACAAGTTGCTTGATTGCGTTTGTGGCGAATTAATATTAGGACGTTATTTCACAACTTTCAAAGTTTTGAGGCTAGAGTCATTGCAACCACTGATAAATCCCCCCATTGCTTGGACTTGTTGCAGGTAATCAAGGACGGGTTTGGTGATGATTTCTCCCGGCATTAACACAGGAATTCCTGGGGGATAGGGACAGATAATTTCGGCACAGATGCGATCGCTTGTTTGTGCTAAAGGCAATGTTTCACTGACAGCAAAAAAGGCTTCACGGGGAGAAAAATGTAAAGCATGACCCTGTGTAGTTAAAAGATTCTGCAAATTAGGATTTGTAACATTCAAGTTGGTTCGACGATATTCTTTAGCAAGAGTGGTAAAACCTTGCACTAATTGCTTGATATCGGCTGGAGTGTTGCCCAAACTAATGATAAAGGTGATATGTTGCAGTGAAGCGAATTCAGCAGTGACAGCAAACTTTTCATCTAGAATTTCATCTGCTTCAAATCCGCTTAAACCTAAACCAGAAACAGTGACAGTTAGCCGTGTTTCGTCTAAAGCTACAAAGCCAGGAGATCCCCCCAACCCCCCTTGATAAGAGGGGCTAAGAATCTGTAAGACAGATAATCCAGGAATTTGACTTATTTTTGTTCTAGCTTCATTGGCAAGTTGCAATGTGCGAGACATCAGCATTTTTCCGTGGAGTGCCATTTGCTGACGCGCTGCATCTAAAGAAGCTAAAAGTAAATAACTAGGACTGGTAGATTGTACAAGTTGTAAAGCTTTACTGATGCGATCGCAATCTATCCTGTCTCCTTGAACGTGCAGCATTGATGCTTGTGTCATCGCACCGAGTACTTTGTGGATGGATTGTACAGTTAAATCTGCACCTGCGGCTAAAGCGGAAGTGGGTAATTCGGGATGAAAGGCAAAGTGTGCGCCGTGTGCCTCATCTACGAGTAAAGGGATATTGTATTGATGGGTAATATTGGCAATCGCACTCAAATCTCCACATACGCCGTAATATGTTGGATAAACTGTCAACACTGCTTTAGCGTCGGGATGTTGTTGGAGTGCAGATTCTACAGCATTAGGCGTGATGCTGTGGGCAATATCTAAAACTGGATCGTATTCAGGATTGAGAAAAATTGGTATTGCACCAGAGAGAATTAAACCAGCGATCGCAGAAGAATGCACATTCCGAGGCAAAATGATTTTATCGCCTGTACCACAGGTAGCGAGAATTGCCGCTTCAACACCACAGGTAGAACCATTGACAAGGAACCATGTTTGCGAAGCGCCATAAGCCTCAGCAGCTAGTTGTTGTGCTTCTTGAATAACGCCTTGGGGTGCAAAGAGATTATCTAAATCTGCTAATTCAGTTAAATCAGCGCGAAATACAGCTTTACCAAGTAAGTCAGCCAAAGGTTGATAAATTCCCTCACCTTGTTTATGTCCTGGGGTGTAAAAAGGTGTATGAGGTCTTGCTGCATTGGCTTTTAACGCATCTAATAATGGTGTTTGATTTTGATTGAGCATTTTGGAGAAACAATGAACCGTTAATGATAGAATATTGAGTCTGTTAGGGCATATTCATAGACAATGAAATTACCCAACGGCGAGCAAGCAGAAATTTCTACGCAAAAGCTCATAGGTTATTGTCTAAACCCAGAACATCCGAGTGGGAAACATAAAGCTAGAGTTTTCGCATCAATTCTAGGAATCACGCCAGAAAATCCCGATGTTTTGCCTGAATTGATTCAAACAGCAGCTGTTGCAGGTGAAGTTGTTCAGCAAAGTACTACACAATTTGGTGAACAGTTTAAGGTAGATTGGATAGTACCTGATACAGACGGAATCAGGCTGCGGACAATCTGGGAAACTACTGCTAATAATCCCTATCCACGTTTGATTACTGCATTTCTGAAGTTAAATGAAAAAAGTTAAACTTTTGGATACTATTGCTACACTCAAGCCTATTCCCACTGAGAGATTACAACTATTGGAAGAAGATTATACTTCTATCGAAAGCTTACCCAGTGGGCAAGTTGGAACAATTGTAGAAGTGTATGAGCAAGAAGAAGAATATCATTATTTAGTCGAGTTTGCTGATACCCAAGGCTGTGAATATGCAATGGCGACTTTGAGAGCAGATGAAATCTTAGTTTTACATTATGATTTGGCAGTTGCCTAAATTTTTACTCCCACAGGTAAAATACGAATTTTTGGCGTTGCTGATTGCGTTATTTCAAAATCCTTGTAGAGACGTTGCATTGCAACGTCTCTACATCCAAATTCATACCTCGATTCAACAACACCGAATTTTTTTAAGGGGGTTGGGGAATCTCTTCTGCGTAAGTCCTAAGAATGTTATGCTTGCGTTGAAATCCGTAATTTTTTGTGTGGCTGACTAGATGAGACCTTATCATCAAATCCCAATTTTCGAGTGTGGTGAACCGCTAATTGAGATTCCTTTAGAATTGTTTGCGGTAGAATCTCCTCATCCTTATGAAAAATTAGGTGCGCCCTATGGCGAACACTCTCCTTATTATCTCCGTCAAAGCGTTATTAAAAATTTGAGGCAAGCGCAAAATTATCTTGAATTGCTGCATCCTAATTGGCGGATTCAAATCTTTGATGCTTATCGCCCGATCGCAGTTCAGCAGTTTATGGTAGATTACAGCTTCACTCAAGCAGTACAGGATAGAGGATTAACTAATGTGGAGTTATCCCCAAACCAACGTCAAGAAGTTTGGGAAGCGGTTTATGCAATTTGGGCTGCACCAAGTTTGGATGAAAAAACTCCGCCTCCTCACAGTACAGGTGCGGCGGTGGATGTGACTCTAGTAGATGATATTGGGCAAATAGTAAATATGGGTTCGCCGATTGATGAAATGTCAGAGCGATCGCATCCCGATTATTATGCCAATAATGACGACCCAGAAGCACAAAAGTATCATGCTAACCGCCAGCTATTACAAGATGTAATGTTAAAAGCAGGGTTTCAACGCAATCCCAGAGAGTGGTGGCATTTTTCTGTTGGCGATCAAATGTGGGCTTGGCTGAATAATCAATCCAATCCAGCCAATCCTGTCACAGCACGTTATGGCCGTATTGCATAGATGCGTTATGCATCTTGAGGATTCAGTTCCTTTAACTCGTCGGTAGTGTAAGTACCAATGGGAGTCCAAATTAGATAGGGAAGGAGTAACAGCGCCGCCATTAGAGAAATCGGCAAAACGCAGATTGCGAGGACAACGCCTGAAATCAAACCAACTAGCCCAAGAATTTCCCCAGCTTTGAGACTGCGAAACCTCAGCATTATAGGTATGTAGGCAACGGTGATAATTTCCACCAAAAGGTACAAAGCCATTATTAACCAAGTAATTGGGCTTCCAGGATTTTTTTCCCACACAACATAAGCTGAAGCTGCACCGCAAATAAAAATCACAGTCCAGATGAGTGGAATCAGAGGCTCAAAAACTAGCCAGCGAGGGCGACTTAATAGTGCAAACCATTTAACATCATGCGGCGTAATCAAGAAACTTCCAAGAGCGATTAAGAAAGTTACAGCCCCAATTATTAGCCAAGATGGAATCATAATGACCTCAAGCTTTGTGTATTTTGTCAAGTTATACACTGCAAGTTTGACAATTTAGGGCATAGCTTTAATCATTCGTTGGTGCGAATTTTAGGCATCTTGAGGATTGAGACCGATCATCTGCCAAGTGGTATAAGTACCAATGGGACTCCAAAGCAAATAAGGAACTAGTAGCAATGCTGCCCAACCAGAAATACCTAAGACCGCAAGTATCAATAAAGCACCAATGATAAAACCTGTGCCTCCAAGAATTGTACCCACTTTCAGACTGCGAAGCCTAAACATTACAGGCGTATAGGCGATAGTAATTATTTCTAACAGCAGATATAAACCCATGATTAACCAGGTTGAGGTGCTTCCTGGATCTTTTTCCCAGACAATATAAGCTGACCAAGCACCGCAAATAAATATTACAGTCCAGATAATTGGAATCGCGCCCTCAAAAGTTAGCCATCTTGGTCGTTGTAAGCGCTTGAACCATTGGCGATCGCTAGGCGTAATCACGTTAGCGGCTAAAGCAACCAAGAAAGCCACGCCCCCAATCACCATCCAAGATTTAATCATGCCCGTTAGTCCTTTACAAGCGCTATCTATCGCTTAATATCACTCTTTATAGTGTGATTTTGTCAATTTAATTGCTAATTCTTCATCGTCCCTGAGTTTGAAACCTTGATATCGTTTGGCTGGACTTTAAATTATGGTATTGCGAAGAGGCAGAAGGGAAAGAGGTAATTTTTCTCCCCCTTACTCCCCGCCTCATTTATTCCCCAGGATGTTGAAGTGATTATGTCTAAAGATGGGGGTATGGCGCGAACCGAGGAAATATTCTTGGCAGTAGGGGATTAAGGTAATTTTTATGCAAACAGAATCAGAAGTGCGCTCGCTACCGCCAGAGACTAGAGGAATTGGTAATACTATTCGCCTTACAGGTTGGATTTCTTTCTGGCTGCAATTGGCAATTGGAGTGGTTTCTGTCTTAGCTTTGTTGTTTGCCTTGACTGGTCGTGAATTTGTTCAGCAACAGAATGCTGGTCTTGGAATTGGCATATTTTGGGCTGTATGCGGAATTGTAGTGTTGTTATTTAGTCTCTATTGGGATTTTCGTTATACCCGCATAGGCAAAGCTCTAGAAAATTCCAATCCTGCTTTACATCCGAGTAAGCCAGATACAACTAAAATTCTCCGATTGGGAATAGTTGTGAGTTTGCTGGGGATGTTATTAACTCTTTTTGGTGCTGGATCAACGGTGTTAGTGCTAGTGGCAAAATCTATATCGCAACCTCCAGGAGTGGCAATCACCAATCCCTATAATATTATTCGAGCAATGGATGTTTTTGTAGCTGTAGCAGACATCACTGGGATTGCTGCTCACTATGTGGGGACTGTCGCTTCGTTATGGTTGCTGGAGCGAGTGCATCAACACTAATGCAAGAAGGCACAAGGGAAGAAAGCCAATCTTAGTAACGACTACAGTAAAGGTGTTGACACACAATAAGTAGCTATGGCTGCGCCAACGTCTTCTTTACGAGACGCTACGCGAACGACGAACGCAATTTTGCACTAACTTCGCTAAACATTTGTTTCTCTGCGGTTATGAAGTCAGTTCTAATTATTCTAACGTTTACCTAAAGATGCAATTTAAAGGCAAATTCTTATTACTTATGATAGTTACTTTAAATCATCTTAATAGGTGAAAGTAAATATACTTAATAACTGAGGTTCAAAGCATGGACTCAACAGGTAAGGTTCAAACTGTGGACTCGTCCTGGTCTCTTCCAATGCCGTTGAAAGAGTATGCAATGAGCCGAGTAACTGTCTACTTTTTTAGCGACAGATGGGTTCCAATTAAATATTGTTCTTTGGAAAAGGCAATTTTGCTTTACCACAGGGCAAATTTAGAAGGCAAGGAAATTTTATTATTTCCTACTAATTTAGACCCTAATCAATTCTCAAACTCTTTTAACTAAAATGTATTGAGGTAGGCCATTTTTGAAAATATGAATTGGATATAGAGGCGTACATATATTTATATGTACGCCTCTACTTTTGATTGGGATTTAAATATTTACTCAAGTAATATTTTTGGATACATCAGTATTATTATCTTTGCTAACGTTTATTTCTGTATTTTGCTGCATTGGTCGGTTACTGCTTAGTACTACGATTACTAAGTTCTAATGTATACATAATAATTAGGAAGCGATACTCACCCTTATCCAGATATTCAGTAGTAAAGATTTGAATGTATTCTGACATCAAACCAAACCTGAACGCAATGCAACGACTGCTGCTTGCACGCGATCGTCAACTGCTAATTTATTCATAATCCCTCGGACGTGGGTTTTAATGGTGTTGGGACTGAGATAGAGTTTTTCGGCAATCTCTGGGTTACTCAACCCGTCTACCATGAGTTTCAACACTTCTAATTCACGCCCAGATAAATTGGCGTTGTTGCTGGTAGGTGTAGGTGGTTTGAGATTATCAATTACTCGCCGCGCAATTTGGGGATCGAGATAGGCTGCACCATCAACTGCGGCTGCGATCGCACTTAACAATCGTTCCACACTTGCACCTTTGATGCAATACGCATCTGCACCGCTAGATAGTGCCGCAATAATTTCTGTCTCCGTTTGATGAGATGTCAGCATCACCACATGAGTTGCTGGCAACGCTGCCTTAATTTGCTGTGTCGCTGCAATGCCATCCAATCGCGGCAACCCAATATCCATAACCACCAAATCGGGTTTCAGTTGCAGTGCGGCTTGAACTCCCAAATAACCATCTTCTGCTTGTCCAACTATCTCCAATTGAGGATGAGCCATTAATGATTGCTCTAATCCCAATTGCATCATCGGATCGTCTTCGACAATTAACACCCGCAACGGCGGAGCATTGGCTGGTAAATTCAAGGGATAGCGAGTATCTAAAGACATTATTTATTAAGAGTCATTTGTCATTTGTCCTTTATCCTTTGTCATTAGTCATTTGTCCTTTGCCTTTTTAACTTCTCTACGAGAGGGTGCGCCGTAAGCGTAGCTATGCCGCAGGCTTTACGACTACGCGGTAGTTGAGCGCAGTCGAAACTCAGTACAAGTGACCAATGACTAATGACCAATGACTAATTTATTCTTCCACGCGATAGCCTAACTCTGCTAAACTAATGCGCGACTGTCGCCATTTTGGTTGGACTTTGACAAACAATTCGAGGTAAACTTTGCCAGCGATTAACTTTTGGATTTGTTCGCGGGCTTCACTACCAATTGCTTTGAGCATCGCTCCGCCTTTGCCAATGAGTATGCCTTTTTGAGAATCACGCTCAACGTTGATGGTAGCAAGTACACGAGTAATGCTGGGAGTTTCTTCTACTAAGTCAATAGCGATCGCTACTGAATGGGGTACTTCTTCACGAGTCAATAATAAAATTTGTTCTCGGATTAATTCACCCATAATAAAGCGTTCTGGCTGGTCTGTTACCAAATCTGGCGGGTAGTATAACGGCCCAATTTCTAAATGTTCAATTAATAACTCTTGAAGTTGCGGTAATCCTGCACTCGTCTTGGCAGAAAATTTCACGATTTCCCATTCATGTGACTGGGCCATCTGAGCATAACTATCATCTAGATACTGAGAATCAGACGGTTGTTGGTCGCTTTTGTTCACGCCCAGAATCACCGGGGTTTTGCTACGACTGAGCAATTCGGCAATATAGCGATCGCCCGATCCACAAGCTACTGCTCCATCTACCACAAATAGGACTACATCTACCGATTCAATGGCAATTTTGGCATTTTGTACCAATACTTCGCCCAATTGATGATGGGGCTTATGAATTCCTGGCGTATCTACAAAAATTAATTGCGCCTCTGGCGTAGTTAATATACCGCGCAAACGGTTACGTGTAGTTTGTGCTATCGGTGAGGTAATGGCAATTTTTTGTCCTACTAATTGATTCATCAAAGTAGATTTACCGACATTTGGACGACCAACAATGCCGATAAAACCTGATTTAAAATCAGGAGGAGCCTGTGGGATTGTTACTTCTCCTGAAAAAGAGAAGTTGTAATTATCAATACTAGTCACCTTTGGCTCCACCCTCATATTTTACAGCTGGGATAACTTGGTTTTTTCTTAGACACAAAACAAGCATAAAATTACCCTGGCATTTTTAGGGATTGCTTTTGCCGAGGTTTAATCTACTACTGGCTCTACACCTATATTTTACAGCTGAGATAACTTTGTTTTGTTTTTAGATACAAAACAAACATAAAATTACTTTGGCATTACAAGGAGCGCATTAAATTAGGTTTAATCTGTTGCTAACTTTGGCTTAAGTTTCATCGACTACTCAATATATTTGGATCAAAATGTCAATAAAAAATATGGAAGAACCCAAACGCATTGGAATTCTTACCAGTGGAGGTGATTGTTCTGGCTTAAATGCTGTGATTAGGGCTGTAGTAAATTGTGCTGTGGATACTTACGGCTGGGAAGTTTTGGGAATTCGTCAAGCGACTCTAGGATTAATGGCACGTCCACAACAATTCACAAAACTGGAAGTTGATCAAGTTGACTCGCTATTAACTGCGGGTGGCACAATGTTGGGGACAACCAATAAAGGCGACCCCTTTGCTTTTCCAATGGCGGATGGAAGTGTAAGCGATCGCTCCGAAGAAATCATTGCAGGTTATCATGAGCTAGGTTTAGACGCTTTGATTGGTATTGGCGGCGATGGTAGTTTGGCAATTCTCCGCCGTCTCGCTCAACAAGGTGGGATTAATTTAGTAGGTATTCCCAAAACCATCGATAACGATATTGGCGTTACTGAACACGCTATCGGTTTTGATACAGCAGTCAATATTGCCACAGAAGCACTAGATCGGTTACATTTTACTGCTGCAAGTCATAGCCGAGTCATGATTTTAGAAGTAATGGGGCGTGATGCCGGACACATAGCAATAGCTGCGGGAATTGCGGGGGGAGCAAATGTAATTTTGATTCCCGAAATTCCTTACACAGTTGAGCATATTTGCCACAAAATCAAAGAACGCCAAGAGAAAGGCAAAAACTATTGTTTGATAATTGTTTCCGAAGCGGTTCGTACCCACGATGGTGAAAATGTGACGATTACAAATCGCTTAGGTCAATCTCGATATGGCGGAATTGGTGAATATTTGGCAGATAAAATTATTGAACACATCGGTGTAGAAACACGAGTTACAGTTTTAGGACACATTCAACGGGGTGGAACTGCTTCACCACTAGATAGATTAGTTGCAACAGCCTTTGGCGTAGCGGCGGTTAATCTCATTGCAGAGGGTAAATACGATCGCATGGTGACATGGCAAAATCGCCAAGTATTAAGTGTACCAATTACAGAAGCGATCGCTCAATATAGCGCTGTAGATCCCAATGGTACTTTAGTTAAAACCGCTCGTGGTATGGGTATTTATTTAGGCGACTAAACTCAATACTCTTCGGTTAAGGCAAGAGACGCGATGAATCGCCGTCTCTACAATAATTAGTCTTTTGTAGAGACGGCGATTTATCGCGTCTTTGTGATGATTTAGGGAAAAAAATTTTCATGTTTAGTATGTGATGAAAATTACATAAATATCTATGCCCAATGCCCCATGTCTTAACTAATAATCCCCAATACAAACTCGCCTTCATTTACAGCCTGATTGGTTGCGACATCATAAACTAATCCATCATGTTGAGCGCAGACATCAATTACAGTAGGTAGTTGACCTTCTTTATTAAAACTGAGAATCTGATACAGCTTTTCTCCAGTTTTGACTTTGCTACCTAATGCTATTCTCGATTGAATCATGCCACCTGCGATCGCATAATATTTTTTCCGGTTGCTGCTAGATGCAAAAGTCATCTCATGAGTTTTGGTGTCTTCTGATAAATTAGAAACTTGTATTACACCTTTTTGCGCTAAATAGTTTTTCACACCCTGTATACCTTTGGCGACTGAATCAGAATTCATTTGCATTCCTGAGCCTAATTCCAGTGTCCAAGCTTCCACATCAAACTTGATTTCTCTACCAAACTCTTTAAAACAAGCTTCCAGTGCTAACCAAGGTTTGATAAAAGCTTCATCAAAAGCGTCACCATCATATTTATTAAGTAAGATTCCGAAATCGAGTAGAAAGTATTTTGCACTGTCTTCTCGATTTTGGAAGTAATAAATATAGTCTAATGCTTGATTTGTAGAACTGTGTAAATCAATTAAGTAGTCTGCATCTAAACTCAAGTTTTGTAGCTTGTAGGCAAAAAGCTCAGTGTAGGGAACACCATTAGAAGAATGAATTTTTTCTAAAATTGTCACAAAATTTTGCTTAATTATAGTTAGATAATTTTGTCGAACGACCTCTAGATCACTATGAAGTTGAGATTTAGTAAAAGCTACTAAATCATCAGCTTCTTTCTCGTAGTCCCAAAATATGCGATTCCAGTCTTTGGCTTCATAAATGCAGTATCGTCCAGGAGAGAAATGATGAGCGCGTTCATTTGTTCCCATTGGATTACATACGGGAACTAGCCAAATTTCTCCAGTTAAATCTGTATCATTTATTGTTAATAAAAACTCAATTAGCTGGTGAATAACGGCATTACCAGCAATTTCTGCACCGTGCAGATTAGATTGAATGTATACCTTTTTACCAGGTTTAGCGCCAATGAATTTGTATAATTGTAAGTATAGGCGATCGCCCGAAGCCATTTGACGTAATACAATGCTTTCAATAACTGGCAGCATGAAACAACTCGGTGATGATTTGAGTAAATTATCGCTGTATCTGTACTGAATTAAAATAGGACTTACACAAATTATCTCTCAAACTCTGATTTCTCCGTGCCCTCTGTGCCTCTGTGGTAGCTTGCGGCAAGCCACTTCTCTACGAGACGCTACGCGAACGTGTCTACGTTATTCCGTAACTCGTGCGTAAGTCCGAAAAAGCTCTAACCCAATAGTGAGGCAGAGTAAGTCAAAAATAATATTATTGTACAGACGCGATTAATCGCCTCTCTCCTAACTCCTCTCATGAACCCGGTAAATTTCGCAACTGCTCATCTAAATGACTATGGTCTGCCAAAACCTTTAAGAGCGGCCCATGTGAGCTAAATTCTACAATACTGACCGAAGCAACAGGGCATCCCAAACGAAAACGGAAGCGTCCCACATCAATCCCTAGTAAACTACACAGAATAATTCTGATGGTTGCCTTGTGTGAAACAACTAAAACATTACCACTACTGTAATTTTGTTTAATTTCTTCAATTACCTGCAAGGCGCGAGAAGCAATTGTAACTGCCATTTCTCCACCAGTTGGAGCATTCCAAGCCGGATCTGCTGACCAGCGAATATAATCATCGTGATATTCACGGCTAATTACTTCTGGCGTTTTTCCCTCCCACTTACCATAGTTTATTTCCTTTAAACCATCTCTGAGTTGTGATTCTATATTTATTGCTTCACATAAGGGTTTCGCTGTCAATACAGTTCGTTGCATTGGACTACAAAATATTGCTGTCCAATTCATAGAACTATATGCGTCAGCAAAAGCCTTTGCCATCTCCAGACCTTCAGGAGTAAGCTCTGAGTTTATTGAACCGCAAAAGGAATTATTGCGGCTGCATTCGGTTTGTCCGTGACGGAGAAAATAAAGAGTTAGGCTCACGATATATTTTCATCGATTGTGAATTTAAGAGCGCTAACAATCAGATGTAGCTGAAGATAGTTAATGCCTGTGGTATATTACTACAATTTTTTGAGATTTGAAATAGTTTTCAGGACAGAGTTGCAGCAGCTACGCCCGTCTTAGAGATTGCTAAATCCATTAAACATAATGATAAAAATGGAGTTAAAATTTCATAACTCCACAATTAATACACTCTTTTTATCTGAATGCAATTATCTATTGGTTGAGTTTGTTAGCCTAAACTTTACTAGTGGCTTTTTGTTGCCACTTTTGTTTGCGGCTCAAAGCTATACCAAAACTAGTGACTGTCAATAAACCCAAGATAGTTGTAGGTTCGGGAACGGTCTTAGAATTATAGGTGAAGTTATCTAAAACAATTTGTGTGCCACTACCTCCATATCCTACATCAATGCCACCAGAGGAGGTAAATTTTAAACTGTCAATGTCAAGAAAGTCAAAGTTAAACTGGGTAGGGGATGTAGTATCTACAGTTACTGTCGTTGCATACTTAGTTATTCCATCTGAGAAGCCCTCTACTAGAATATCTAAGCCATTGCTCCAAGCGGCTGTGAGATAAGCACTGTTAAAGTCAAACTGACCACCGTCAATACTTACACTGCTTACCGTGCCAGGCTCACCAAATGAATTGTAAGCAACATTTGGTGATGAAACTGTTCCAAAGGTATAACCAGATGGGTTAACTTGGTAGGTTGGAGTAGTAAGATAATAAAAGTTATCCCAATTTAATCCGCCATAGCCGTTTGGAATTTGATTGCCGTCAAATTCACTAGTCGCATCAAGATCATCAAAGGTCAAAACAAGCCCTTGCGCCTCTCCTGTACTCAGTGCTCCTGCTGCAATAGCACTAGATACTGCTATGCTACAAACCTTCAGCAACTTTTTTGTGACAGCTAATATGGTCATTAAACTAATTCCTGTGAAAAGGTAAGTGGTTAATGCTTGCGAGAACTCAATCAAAGAACACACAACTGACAAATAATTGCTCACCCTGTGGCAATTAAAAACAGCTATCAATATAACTTCAGTGTTAAATATCGCTTGCGTATTCGATATGCTAGGAATAATTACTTGTTTTCCGCAAATTCCACAGTGAATATAGCTGAACAAAAAAACATTTTCAACAAATCATTACCTAGATTTATGAAAACTTTAAGATATATTTTTTGATAAAAATCTTTTAAAAAGCAGTCAAAAGCAAGAAATAATCTAGTTGTTATTCACCTAAATCAAAAAAATATATAAGATTTATGTGAATTTTATTTAGCTAAAAATAATTTTTTCGTATTCTTAAATACATATTTTTTTGTTGAGAAGAAGCAAAAAATAAAGGTGAGCTATGCTCACCTGACTTTGTTACTTATACACTCAAAATTCAGAAATTACTTGCGACTACCCAACCACTTAGCCGCTGCAATGCCAAGAATACCTGCTACTACAGGATTACTGAGAAACTTGATTATCCCTGGTTGCTCTGCTAGCACTTCGCGGAAAATATCGGGGTGGTTATGATATGCGAAAGACGCGAGTTTGCTAACATCATCAGCAGTCATGCGGCTGGCGTGGTGTGTAGAAAGCCCCAACTGTTGCTCTAGATGCTTCTCGTCAAGCTTTCTTTCCTTCAAGTGTTTGAAAAAGGCTCTTGCTACATCATCCCGTTCATTGGGTTTAATTTGTGCGATCGCATTCTGTAATTCTGGCTCCATCTGGCTGGTTGGAATCCGATCTGGATGTAAAGATCGACCAAATAACTGCCGACGTTGATCTGGTGTTGTGCGTTGAGCGAAATCATCAAAATTTTGATATTCCGCCGTTGATTCGGCTGTAGTATCATCTAAAGATTCAACATCACCCTGAGCCAAATCTTTCATTATTTGACGTTTATACTGTTCGCTACTTGCCACTTTACTTATCTCCTTTTTTCGTCAAATTATTTTGATGGCTGGTATTTCCAAGCCATAACTCTAAATCCCAATTCATCAAACTCTCTTCAAGTTTTCATTGCAAATACAGCAATTAGCTATACTTAACTTGATTAGTCTGAACATCATACTCAGTAGTCAAAATCAATTTCTTATCAGGCGCATAAACCAAAACCTTTAAGTCTTGGTTGGGAAAGTTCTTCCGAAAACCTTGAACTAAGGATTTTGCTAGTGGTCGCACTTCGTTAGGACTAACTTTAGGGGAAATCACAACACCTAGTTTGTTGTTATCACGAACATAAGCGTCCTGAACTAATCCTTGAGATGTTTGCACAACCCAGTTACCAAAGGTTTGTCCGCTTGGAGTATTGCCTCGCTCCAACTCTGCATAAGTTACATCTCGGCCAATTGCTGAGGGAGTTGTTGGGCGGTCAACTTGTGACACAGTACCACCACCACCACAAGCGGTAGTTATCATCAATACTCCAATTAAAAGGAAAGTCGCCAATATTTTGCGACTTTGTTGAAGCAGAATCATTTTTTTACCTCCTGAAAAAACACTTTAAACAACAGATAGAATAAGTTGTACGTTTAAACTAATTGCTTACATTTAGCTGACATTTATAAAATTAGAATTTATAGAGGTTATTCCTCTGAATTAATAAAATTACTTTGTAATGCAGAGGAGTAATAAATTACACCTCTGCAAAATTTATGCAAATCAAGCTAGTCCTTTATCTGTTCATGTTTGCTAAGATGAGAAGAAAGGTACATAGCATTGAATGAATCTTGAACACTTCACATTTTCTTGCAAAAATGGAATCCACCCCATTGATATCCCTAGAGTTTCTGCAAAAAAATTATGAATTGTTAGTCAATATTTTTCTTCACATTATCTTTTACATCTTCAATCCCGTGACGGACTTCGCTTTCAGCTTGTTTTGCTTTACCTTTGGCTTTATCTTCTGGATCTCCAGTGATATTTCCTAATGCTTCTTGGGCCTTACCTTCAACATTTTTAGCAGCAGCTTTAGCGCGATCTTCAATACTCATTTTGTACTCCTGATTTTGTAAAAAATTCTTTTCAAAGCTATAACTAAACTTTGAAATATTTTGTGATTACTTTTACACAGTAGCTTAAAGTTTTTGCTAAAGCCTTCCACCACAAGACATATTAAAAAAATCGTAATTCCTAATGCTTATTTCGTAATTAAGAAAGGTAGTCATAGTAAGCATTCTGGCTGTTGACTGAATGTAAATTAAAGCAATAACAGTTTAGTTACCTATGCTAAAAGACATAGAACAAGGGCGAATATCGTAATTCCTACTTTTGACTATTTAAATAAAAAACCCAGATTCGTATAGAAACTGGGTTAATAAAGTTATGGGGATATTTCTTTTGTCTAATCTAGAAAACCCATCAGGCTTTCAGAATTGTCAATCTCATTTGATGCTATTGGACGATTACCGAAGGTGGAATAGCTTTCATCAATTACCAATAAACTTGAGCCAATTGGACGAATCCCAGAGAGATTGATACTTTCAACAACTTGGAATGTATTAGCGCCAATTGGACGAATACCCATTGAGTTGTAGGTTTCAACTACTTCTAATGTACTGGTGCTAATAGGACGCACCCCAGCAATTGAAAGTTTTTCAGCAACTTCTAAGTCGCTAGGGCCTATGGGACGAATTCCAGAAATTGCAAGTGTTCCAGAAGCTCCCACTGGCAGTTCATTAGCTTCCTCGACTTTATCTGCATTCAAGCTCTGGTCTGGTTGATTTTCAACTTCCTCTGTTGTTTCCCCTGGAGACTTAGCATTGTTTTGCCGAGAACTGATTGCTTTGCCAGCGTTGCTAATAGCCATAAACGAACACCTCTGGTTTGTTAATTGAATTTTACAATAATTAAGGAAAGATGAAATTTTTTCCCATATACTTTAGAGTTTAACCTTAAAAAACCTCACATAGATATAAGAATCTTTAAAACTGATACATAAGTAAATTTTAATTAATAAGTTTTGTAATAAATTATTACAATTTATTTAGTCTAATAAGCCAGCTACAATGGATACAGGGCGAAATCGTCACCATGAGATAGGGTATTTCCAGCAAAACTGTATGACAGAATTTTGTCTTCAAGCTCCCTTTAGTCCCACAGGCGATCAACCACAAGCGATCGCACAACTTACTGCTAGTATCCAATCAGGTAATCGCTACCAAACTTTACTAGGAGCCACTGGAACTGGTAAGACATTTTCGGTAGCAGCAGTTATTGAGAAAATTGGCAAGCCTACTTTAGTTTTGGCCCATAACAAAACCCTTGCTGCACAGCTTTGTAACGAGTTGCGGGATTTCTTTCCCAACAACGCAGTCGAGTATTTTGTCAGCTATTACGATTACTATCAGCCAGAAGCGTATATTCCCGTTACCGACACTTATATTGAAAAAACGGCAGCGATTAATGATGAAATTGATATGTTACGGCATTCAGCGACGCGATCACTGTTTGAACGCCGTGATGTCATTGTCGTTGCTTCCATCAGCTGCATCTACGGTTTGGGAATGCCAGCAGAATATCTCAAAGCTGCCATCCCTCTCCAAATAGGTATGGAAGTAAATCAACGCCAAATTTTACGGGATTTGGCAAATGTTCAATATAGCCGCAACGACATAGAAATGGGCCGAGGAAAATTTCGTGTCCGTGGTGATGTCTTAGAAATTGGCCCAGCCTATGAAGACCGAATTATCCGCGTCGAATTCTTTGGTGATGAAATTGACGCGATTCGCTATATTGACCCAGTGACAGGTGAAATTCTCAAGAGCTTAGAAGCGGTGAATATCTACCCAGCGCGTCACTTTGTCACCCCAGAAGAACGCTTAGAAGTAGCTTGTCATGACATTGCAGCAGAATTAAAACAGCAAAAACTGGACTTAGAACAAGCTGGGAAACTATTAGAAGCACAACGTATAGATCAACGTACACGCTATGACCTAGAAATGCTACGCGAAGTAGGTTACTGCAACGGCGTTGAAAACTATTCCCGTCACTTAGCAGGAAGACAAGCTGGAGATCCACCAGAATGTTTAATTGATTATTTTCCGAAAGATTGGCTATTAATTATCGATGAATCTCACGTTACCGTACCCCAAATTCGCGGTATGTATAACGGCGACCAAGCGAGAAAAAAAGTTTTAATTGAACATGGATTTCGGCTTCCTAGTGCTGCTGACAACCGTCCTTTGAAAGCAGAAGAATTTTGGCAAAAGGTTAATCAGTGTATTTTTGTTTCCGCAACTCCCGGAACTTGGGAAATAGAAGTTTCTGAAGATCATGTAGTTGAGCAAGTGATTAGACCAACTGGGGTGGTTGATCCAGAAATTTCCGTGCGTCCTACAGAAGGACAAATTGATGATTTGTTAGGCGAAATTAAAGATAGAGCTGACCGCCATGAACGAGTGTTAATTACCACATTAACCAAACGGATGGCGGAAGATTTAACTGAATATTTGCAAGACCGCAGTATAAGGGTACGGTATTTACATTCCGAGATTACTTCTATTGAGCGCATTGAGATTTTGCAGAACTTGCGCGAGGGGAAATTTGATGTTTTAGTTGGTGTGAACTTGCTGCGGGAAGGCTTGGATTTACCCGAAGTTTCCTTAGTAGCAATCATGGATGCAGATAAAGAAGGTTTTTTGCGAACCGAGCGTTCCTTAATTCAAACTATTGGTAGAGCCGCGCGTCACGTCCAGGGACAAGCGATTTTGTATGCCGATAATATGACAGGTAGCATGATTAAAGCTATTGATGAAACAGACAGGCGGCGTGGTATTCAAACGGCACATAATCGACTGCATGGGATTACACCGCAACCAATTGTCAAAAAATCAAGTAATGCGATTTTGGCTTTTTTAGATGTATCTCGGCGGTTAAATGCAACTGACTTGAAAGTTGTAGATGAACATCTAGATGAACTGCCATTAGAACAGATTCCCCAATTGATTACTCTGTTAGAAGCGCAGATGAAAGAAGCGGCGAAAAAACTCGAATTTGAAGAGGCGGGAAAATTGCGCGATCGCATTAAACATCTGCGGGATAAAATGCTAGGACGTTAAAGTGAATTTTATGCTCACCAATATTCGCCTAATTAGTGTTCAAGAATATCACCAAATGGCGGAAACGGGGATTTTTCATCCTGAAGAACGCTTAGAATTAATCGCTGGACAAATCATCAGAATGTCAGCAAAAGGAACTGCTCACGAATCAGCAATTACCCGCACAGAAAGGTTATTACGTCAACGTTTGGGTGACAAAGTTTTATTAAGAATCCAGTCACCAGTGCAACTTGACGATTACTCGGAACCAGAACCAGATATTTCAGTGGTGAAGCTGAATCCATTAGATTATGAGGATCACCATCCCAATGCTTCCGAAGTGTTTTTACTGATTGAAATAGCTGATTCCAGTCTCAAATATGATCGAGAAGTAAAAGCGATCGCATACTCTAAGTCAGGTATTATTGAGTACTGGATTTTAGATGTCAATGGACGCAAGTTGTATATGTATCGTCTCCCTAGTCCAGACGGATATCACAGTGAGAGCATACTTTCAGAGGATGTGACAATTTCACCTTTAGCTTTCCCTGATTGTGCGATCGCTATTCGGGAATTGTTGCGAAAAATCTAAATAATTCGTAATTTCTAAAAACGTTCGTGGACTCACTAACGTTTTTCTAGTCATACTAAAAGAGAACGCCATTTTTTCGCTATCCTAAATCAAGTGAATCATTAAGGGATCGTGCCAATGGTTGCTTTACCCGACAACATTTTGATGAGTGCAGAAGAATACCTGGTTTGGGAACCTACCCAAGAGGAACGCTACGAGTATTGGGATGGCGAAGTTGTGATGATGAGCGGTGCTACACGCAACCATAATCGGGTTTCTGGAAATTTCTTTAAGCTCTTAGATGATGCCTTAGCCGATCGCTCCTGTGAAGTATACATTGTAGATGTGAAGGTGCAGGTAGAACCGGAGCAAAAATATTTTTATCCAGATGTGGTGGTAACTTGCGATGAGCGAGATACTGATCCACAATTGGTACAATTTCCCTGCTTAATTATCGAAGTGCTATCACCTTCAACAGAAGCAGCCGATAGGGGGAAAAAGTTTGCCAAATATCGCCAATCTCCAACCTTGCAAGAATATGTCTTAGTACAAGTAGCTCAACCAGTTGTAGAAGTGTTTCGGCGCAATGAACAGGGGAAATGGGTGCTGTCGGAGTATAATTTGGATGAAATATTACGGCTGGAATCGGTGGATGTAGAAATTGCGATCGCCCATTTGTACCGACAAGTACAGTTTGAAACTGAAGCCACTGAAAATTGAATATGTGGAGGAAGCTGTTTATTCTAAAAAATAGTTGTAGTATATGTGTTACCATTTGAATTTAGAATTTAATTAGAAGTTTGATAAACAGTTTTGATTAAAATATGACTAACGCAGAAGAACTATCTCAAAAAGATTTTTACGAGTACACAGTACGGCAAATAGAAAGGGAGCAAGGGTTAATCAATACTCGGCTTTCCTGGATGCTTACATTTCAAGGATTTCTTTTTGCTTCGATTGCATTGGTTGTTAATAAAGATACAGAACCATCAGTACGTCTAGTTTTTAGGAATGTCATACCAGCTATTGGAATTGCTGTTGCATTATTAGCTCTTGTTGGCGTTCATGCTGCTGCTCTTTCAAGTAACGGAATTAAGGCAAAATGGAACCAAAGGGGTGGATTTCAGCAGTATCCACCAACCTTTGGTAGTCCTACAATAAGCTTATTAGGCAGAGTTACAAGCTATGGTATACCTACCTCCGTAGTTCTGGCTTGGCTGCTTCTGTTTTTTGGTCTAGTTACAGCCACCTAACAACCGTGGTGTAGCGGACGGCGCTAGCGCTAAGTTCGGTTTTATCTACCCCCGTTGATTGAAAACGTTAGCTGGCTTAGGTAATCTGTTGAGGCACGACTGGAAAGTTTTCTTTTCGAGGCGATCGCCTAATTTGCTACACATCTGAAAAGCATATACCACTTCTAATCAGCATAATCACTTACAATAGCGATTCTGACACAGTGTGCGCTCGCCCAATCCATAAGCGGAATTGACCGAGACATTACTTGTAAGTTTCCCTTTCCATAACGCTTGATTTATTTACTATTGAGAAAATCAAAACCATCCTCGCAGGATTTTATGTACCTGCGCCAAATACCACATATAATCATCAATCTTGTAATTATCAGCAGCTTTAACTATATATTCATGAGCCAAATCAACATTATTCTCGACTTCGTAATATAATCCCAAGTAAAGATGACTGTAAAAATTTCCCTTTATCCCTTCTGATTGACCAACAGTTAAAACATCATCTGGTGTACAATCTCCCGCATACAAATCATATACGCGCTGCATAATGCGTCGAGGGTCATTTTTCACAGTTAGTAAAGATTTACGTGCCTCTTCAAAACCTAATGAACAAGCTATGCAGATATATCGCCATACTGTCTCTTCTACATCTTGAGCATTTACGGTCAAATCTATTTCAAATTGTTCAGCGCCCTCAGCAAATCTTTCTGCATAATAATACGATAATCCACGTTGCCAGAGGTATGGTTTAATACTAGCATCCAATTGCTCTGCTATGTCGAAATCTTGAATAGATTCATCAATTTTTGCCAGTTGAAAGTTAACCATACCCCGACGAACGTAAGCATTAGGATTTTTCGGCTGATTGCGAATGGTTTCGTTCCAGCGCTGGAGTTGATTTTCCAGAGAATTTGAAAAAAACATGAGTTTGATCAGCTATTGAACTGGAATCAGATGTTGTGAATGGTTTAGAGATTGCGATCGCCTACATTACTATAAAAAGCGATCGCATTGGGCACTTACAATATAAACTCTTAAATTGATACCTTGAAAATAAAAAATCCGCAAAATTACAAATGAGTGATGCCTACGGCGGGCTACGTCTACGCTGGACACTGACAGGAAAGAAAGCACTGATTACAGGTGCTACCAAAGGCATTGGACTAGCTGTTGCCAATGAGTTCTTATCTCTAGGTGCAGAAGTCATAATTGTGGCACGGAATTCTCAAGATGTTGACCAACAACTAATTATCTGGCGAGAATTAGGATTACCTGCTTATGGAATTACGGCAGATGTTGCAACTGCTGAGGGGCGACAAGCCATTTTTGAGCAGGTTAGCAAAACCTGGGATAAATTAGACATCCTGGTTAATAATGTGGGAACCAATATCAGCAAAAAAGTACTAGACTACACAGCTGCTGAATATCAGTTCATCATCCAGACAAACCAGATATCAATTTTTGAGATGTGCCGTCTATTTTACCCTCTACTGCAAAATGGGGAAAATAGCAGCATTGTGAATATAAGTTCTGTGGCGGGTTTAGTCTCGAACCGTACAGGCGCTCCTTATGGTATGACTAAAGCGGCTATAAATCAACTGACGCGATCGCTATCAGTTGAATGGGCTTGCGATCATATTAGGGTAAATACCGTAGCACCTTGGGCTATTCGCACGCCTCTAACCGAGTCTGTACTCGATAACCAAGATTTTCTCAAATTAGTTCTGTCCCAAACACCTATGGGAAGAGTTGGTCAACCAGAAGAAGTAGCGGGTTTAGTAGCATTTCTTTGTATGCCTGCGGCATCTTTCATCACTGGACAATGTATCACTGTCGATGGTGGTTTTTTAGCTTTCGGTTTTTAAGTCTCAAAGCAAGATCCATCCACGAGGTAGAAGAAACTACTTACAAAATTCCGTATTGTAGAATTGCTGTCTTAAAATCAGGATAAAAACGCCCGTGGTTCCAATTAGCGATAATAATCCCACAAAAATCACGCCTTATGTAACTTATGGGTTGATTGCTGCCAATGTCCTCGCTTTTCTTTATGAAGCAAGTCTTCCCCCACAAGCATTAAATGGATTTTTACACCTTGCGGCTGTAGTTCCACGAGAACTCACCCTCAGCTTTGGTGGTATCTCTGTACATCAACCAGTACCAGAATGGGCAACTTTGATTACCTCGCAATTCTTGCATGGTGGTTTCTTGCACTTAGCAGGTAATATGCTGTTTCTGTGGATTTTTGGTAACAACGTTGAAGATAAGTTAGGTCATGCCAAATATTTACTGTTTTATTTATCTTGCGGTGTTTTGGCAGCATTAACACAGTGGTTCTTCGCTCAAGATTCTAGCATTCCATCTTTAGGTGCGAGTGGTGCGATCGCAGGCATTCTCGGAGCGTATATTCTTCGCTTTCCCAACGCTGAAGTTCTCGGCATAGTGCCTTTAGGAATTTTCTTCCCAACTTTCCGTGTCCCGGCATATTTCTTTTTGGGATTCTGGTTTCTCGAACAAGCTTTCTACGGGCTTGCTAGTCTCGAAACACGTACCAATATAGGTATGGAAAGCGGTGGTATTGCCTACTGGGCCCATGCCGGTGGGTTTATCTTTGGGGCAATTCTCGGCCCTCTGTTAGGTTTGTTTAACGATAAATCACAGGAAGAATCTTGGTATAAGTGATTTTGTTATTGGAACTATCAATCAGACTGATTGATTTAATAGGCGACATTGCCTAAGCTTCGCAACTGCTAGCCTTACAAGCTATATTGCAATTAGCCAATAATTTAGGAAAAACACCTGTGTTTCCCCTCTACGACGAAAATCCGACGCGAATCACCCCGTATTTCACCTACGGTTTAATTGGCATAAATATTGTAGTTTTTCTTCACGAGGTGAGCCTGTCAAATGCACAATTGAGTCAGTTTTTAAGTCAGTATGCGGTAGTACCTCAAGAGTTAACAACCAATTTGAATGGAGAGTGGATAACATTATTTACGTCGCAATTTTTACACGGTGGTTGGTGGCACTTAATCTCAAATATGTTGTTCCTCTGGGTTTTTGGCAACAATATTGAAGATCGATTAGGTCATGCCAAATATCTAATTTTTTATTTGGCGTGTGGTGCTTTAGCTGCCTTATGCCAATGGTTTATTGGTATGAATTCTGAGATTCCTTCCTTGGGGGCAAGTGGTGCAATTTCTGGGGTTTTGGGTGCGTACATTATCCGCTTTCCCCATGCTAAAGTCATGACCTTAGTTTTTTTGGGGATTTTCATCACTACCATCAGAATTCCAGCACTAGTGATAATTGGACTTTTCTTTGTGCAGAATGTTATATCTGGTCTTGCTACCTTACAAACAGCCGCTCATATGACTGTACAAACCGGTGGAGTTGCTTACTGGGCGCATATCGGGGGTTTTGTTTTTGGGGTAATTCTTGCTCCCCTGTTTGGGTTGTTTAGGCAGGACTAAATACAGCATTTTCTGTCTAAATTCATAGCGAAAAAATTACTAGCTATCAAACCTCTGCGTTAATCTTTGCTTACTTACCCAGTGAGAATGCGTACCACTTCGTGGAAGCAAGCTACGCGTAGCGTCTCGTAGAGAAGCGCCCATACAACATTGAAATTTACCTATTGGGATATCAGTTTTTGCTAGCAGCTGCTGAAACTTCTTCTGATTCTTCTACCTCAGATGTAAATGTTGATGATTGTGCAACTTCTTCCGGTACAGAAACAATGATATCAGCACCATTAATAATTGCTCCTAACAACCCCAGTTCAGCTTCTACCAATTGATCAACAGCTTCACCTAACATATTCTCTTGTGTGTAGTGTGGCCGTGTCACTAATACGATCCCATCACTGTAAGGTTGGATTAACAAAGGATCATTGGAAATACTGAGCGGACTAGTATCTAAAATAACTAAATCAAAGCGTTCGCGGACATCCTCAATCAGCCGCCGCATTTCGCTAGATTCCAGAATAGCAGCAGATTGGCGCACAGGGCCAGGACTTGGAAGAATGTATAAATTTTCTACATCAGGAACTAAACGGATACATTCACTTAAGTTAGCGTAATAACGTAGGGGTTCAATTGAGGCATCGGGGTCAGGAATTACTTTCAGAGATGTAGAACGGGAAGGCGATCGCAAATCTGTTTCGATAATCAAGGTTCTTTTACCAGCACGGGCAGAAGCTATACCTAAGTTATAAGCACTTGCCGTCTTACCCTCTAAGCTACTGGTGCTAGTAATCAACACCACTTTTAAGTTTTTACCACCTATCCGGCGCAGATTACTGCGGAATTTCTCATAAAATTCTAAATAAGGAGAATCAGCAGAAATGACCACCGGTACTGCCTCTTTATCCAAATCATCAACTGGCATTAAAGGCAATTCTCCCAACACTGCCACTTCCCGTTGCTTGAGGCTCTCGCGAATATCCTCTCTGGTTTTGAAAGTCCCTTCCAGCGCTCCCAACAAAAATATTACCCCGCCACCAATCACCACACCTAAGAAACCGCCCACAGCAAGGGTAATAGGTACACTCTTCGGGGGTTTGATGTCGGCAGCAGCTGTAGGCCGTCTGGCAATACTGAGGCTGCTAGTAGTTTCTGCCTCTGCGGTTTTAGCATCGGTTAGCTTCACCTGCATTTGGTCGTAGATAGATTTTTTGAGGGCAACCTCCTGTTCTAAACGCGATCGCTCTAATTGCTTATTGGGTATCAGAGAATACTCTTGTCGTAGTCGCGCTTCTTGTTGGATCTCTTGAACTAATTGTTGTTGCAGCGTCTCCCGTTGGGTTTGCAAAGACACCATTTGGTTTGCCAATTGCTGGCGGGCTGGATCTAAGCTGCTTTGGGTGCGAATACCTGCAACGCTACCCTGAAGCGGAGCTGCCGTTCCATCACCACCTAATACCTCAGCCGCACGTTGTTGCAGCAATTCTTCAGCCGCTTGCTTCTGACGCATTAACTGAATCATCGTTGGGTGTTCCGGTCGCAAATCTTTTCTGAGTACGGCGATTTGCGACTCACTTTGATAAATTTGCGCTCGTAAGTTACCAATAATTGGATCGGCACTCAAAGCAGAAGAAACATAAGCCTGTCCGACTGTTAAGCCTAACTTATTTTGTAAACTGCGAATTTGACCATCAACCCCAGAAATAGTTAATTGCATCTGCCGTTGGAGATTTTGGCTAGCAGTAACAGCGCTTAACAAGCTGCCATTCTCGGCTGCTAATATTGCCGTTCGTTCGATGCGATCGTACTGTTCTAACTTCTTTTCAGCAACTTGCAACTCTCGTTTAGCTTGTGGTACGCGATCGTTAATCTTTTCAATAATTGCTTGTAATCGCCCAGTATTGATATCACTGCTCAACTTGATCATTGCTTGCATCAATTCCGCCAAGACCTGTATACCTCGTTTGGGATCAGTATCTACATATTTCAATTCCAAAATACTAGATTCCAATTCGCCAGTCCTGGGGTTTTTTTTAGGAACAGAAAGGACAACACTGTTACCCAGCTTTGTCGGTTTGACACCGACTTTTTCTGCCACTGCTGCAATTATCTGGTTGGAGAGTAAAACTTCCTGATTCAGTTCCTTTCCTTGCTGTTGGATTTCAGTACCAGTTGCAGAGAAAGAAACTGGTGGACCACTATAGGTAAGTGCGGCAGATGCTATATAGCTAGTAGGTGGCTCTGGTTGCATAGCTACCAAAGTCGACCCTACTATAACTAGACCAAAACTAGCTAGTCCAATCCACTTGTACTTATCAAAAGCAATAAGATAGCGCTTAACAATTGGTGGGGTCATGGTCGCTTCGCTCCAATTCAAAATTCAAAATTCAAAATTTAGGAAGCACCAAACTAAAGATAGTGGTTTTGATAAAAGAACGCTATCAACTTCATACTATATATTGGTTGATATGTTTAATATTTTTACATTCACGAATTCAAAGACCAGTTGGAGATGTGGCTTCCTACACTCCCAACTATTTCCAGATTGTATCCTTCTTTTAGAGTTACTAATTTGACCCGCCACCGAAGTTGTCAAAAAACCGGAGAAAGGATTGAACGTTGAAGAAAGGTTGGGTAATGGTAGTTAGGAAATTAGTAATTCTACCTATGAGGTTACGACCAACAACAATAACATCATTATCTTGAAGCGCCACATTTTGAGACGCATCGCCTCCTAGAGCTTTTTTAGCATCAAGTTTCTGGGTAACAGCTTTACCTTGTTCAGGATCAAAGCGAACGAGAGCGATATCTCGGAGATTAGCAGTATCAAGATTTACTCCTCCCAAAGCATCTACAAACGTACTGCCATTAGGCAGTGCTTGAATAGAGAGACCTCCCGCAGCGTAGTTTAAAACCCGGACTCTAATCTGTGGTGTGGCTAAGGATGAACGTGCTACCAAATTGCGGTCATAACCGTCATCATTACCAACTTCACGACGGGGGACGAGTATCGCATCTCCGTCTTGTAAGCGTAAATTAGGAATTGAACCGCCATTTTGCAGTGCTGCATATAAGTCAATAGTTTGTGAAATCACAGAACCATCAATTAACTTGCGGCGTACTTGTATTTGTCGCAGGTCTGCATTTAACGTTGAACCCCCAGATATTAGCAAGGCATCAGCAACGCGGGGTGTTGCTGAATTAATCGGATAAATTCCTGGTCTGAATATTTCTCCGCTAACGGTAACTTGAACTGGTCGCGTCCCTGCCAAAGATACTACTACGATTGGATCTGGGAAAAAACGACTTAAACCCAAGCGAATTTTTTCTTGAGCTTCTTCTAAAGTTAAACCTTGTAATGACACCGTTCCTACTTGCGGTACTACGATGTTGCCTTCGGGACTAATTACAGCTTGAAAACTTAAGTCTTGACGCTGCGCTGCTAAGGCTAAAACTATTACTGGATCGACAACATAACGATTTAAACCCAAGCGGATTTTTTCTTGAGCTTCTTCTAAAGTTAAACCTTGTAAAGAAACTGTTCCCAGTAGTGGCACTACAATGTTACCTTCTGGGTTGATTAAAGCTTGAAAACTCAAATCTGGAAAGCGCTGAACCGAAACGCTAATTCCATCTCCTATGCCTAAGCGGTATGGGCCAGGAGGACGCTGAAGTACAACGCCAATTATGTCTCCTGGCCCCAAGAGGTAGCGGCTGAGTTGGCTGGAAGTTTCGTCATTTGCACCTGTAGGTATAACCTCAGTCTCAGTACCTGGCACAGGCGAGGGGGGTTGCCTTGGTGATTGTCCTTGAGATGGAAAAGGCTGGGCAACAACAAGTTGGATAGGTGTTGTTAAAAAAACTCCTACTTGAAGACTAACAAAACACAGGGCGCTGAATGCACGCATATAAGAAGTGGGATCTATGAACATCGGTGCAGAAAAAATGATATGAGAATTATTCGCGCCGAGTCGTTATTTTACTCTATTAATGTCCCCAATGTCTCTGGAGTCTGCAAGCATTTACCAAGAAAAAGAGAGGAACTTTACTAAATTTAAATACTAACTTCATATTATTAACATCTTTTGTCTAAGTTTTAGGCTGAACGTAATTATAGAGATACTTCTGATGAATCTCTGCACAAAGGCATTCATCAGAGACTTTAAAAAGGGCCTGCCATCAATGTACTTTGCACTGTTTCCCCCATAGACTTGGCTAAAGACCAAGATGTTTCTACCTGCCCTAAAGGTTCCATCGGGATTAGAATGCTCACGCTTACCCAGGGAATACGTTGCTTGCGCCACTGGGCCACTTGATCTGCCAAGAACCAATGGAAAGGTGATGGATTTCCGCCATCTGGCATTGCGTACCATTGCAATACAGCGAAGGTTTGCTGTGGTGTAACAGCACGAAAGAACCTAGCTTCTACTTTAGTTTCAACACTAGAAGCCAACTTTTTAGACTGTTTCACAGTAAATTCGGCAGAACGAGATTGCGCTATATCCCACTTTCCCCAGCGCGATCTTCCCCAGCCGTTAACATCTGTCCACTCTACCTCTGGTTGATCCATAGGCCCATTTTGCGGCAGCAAAAGCAGGATTGCCTGGGATTGCGAACCTTCTTTTTTCATTACCTGCAAAGACCATTTATGTTCGCCAATTTGCTGTTCTGATTGTTCAATAGTTTGCCAACCAGGAAGGGCTAACCCAGTGTTGCGAATCTGTTTTAACTCGTGGAGATTGGTAACAGGTAGCGGCTGTTTCCATTGCCAATGTCCTGTTAGATATCCGGGAATCCCTCCTATTGCTAGCAGTAGTAGCAATAACAAAAGTGCTGCTACCTGACTAAATTGGTTTTCTTTGAAAAACTTGGAGAATGAAATCATCAGTAAAATTTGTGATACTTAGGCAAAATTTTACTTTATAAAATCACACCGTGAGTTCAGTAATATTTATGAGTATATTAAGAGGGAGGGGAGCAGGGGAAGAATTCGTAACTCCTAACTCTTCACGGGCTAAACCTTAGCTATCCGCTAACAGCACAGGCTAAATGCCCCGCTACCGCTAACGGAACTGTTTTGCCCAATGCCCAATGCCCATAGTTCTAACTTTCTGTTTCTTGCTCAGTTTCTAGAGATGTTGAAAAATAGCTATTAATCCAATTCAGTAGGGGTACTAATGACACCAGCATACAAGCAGAGTATAAGTCACCACCCCAACCTTCATGTAGCCATTTAAAAGCTGCTTCTTGACCTGTGCCGTGAAAGAAAGTCAGTAAAGTGTTACGAATGATATTGGCAGTAGTACTAACGATCGCAGCAAGGGATAAAAACGATATGGTTGTGCGCCGTGAAGATAAACCATCTGTCCAATAAAGCAGCATCAAGCCAACGTAGAGAGTCGTGAACAACATTTTCAACCCTGCACAATAGGGGGCAACTTCTACAATGCGTCCTCCCACGTAGAGATTGATTTCATTTACTGTTACGTCCATACCAAATTGATTCAATATGAAACCTGCCGTACCAGCGATGAAGCTTTGCAGAGGCAAGGTATAGGGCGCAATGAGATAGGGTGCTGCTGTCGGGGTGGCTAAAAATACCAGTAACAGGGGGAATCCTTGCGATCGCAAACCTGCTATTCCTTTAAACCACAAACATAATCCTGCCAGGATAACGGGTAAGGAAAGGTTAACCCACTCTGTAACACCACTAAGATAAAACACTGCCCCTAGTAACAATAAAACAGCGCTCAAAGGATGTGTGGTATCTGGTAAACGTGTCCACTTTTTTCGGTTTATCCAGGCCAGATAAGCCGCAAATGGTAAACCAATAATCCCGTGGCTGAAATATTCGTGTTCTGTACTGATATTTTTGTTCAGCCAACCATCCAACCAGTGTAGCAATATAGGCGCATAAAGCAGCAGCAAAACGCCTATAATAGCTAGATTCAATAAGTCTGAGGCGTTTCTTTTTTTAATCTGTTGCTGGAGTGCCATGATTTTTATTGGTCATTGGTCATTTGCAAAGAACAACTGACAAAGAACAAATGTCTAATTGTTGGATGCACATATAAGTATGAATTCACTTCAGGCTACCACGCTGTCAAGGTCAGCATTGGAGGTTTCATCTACCTTAGAAGTTGTTGAGACTGCATGAGCGATCGCAGCTACAACTTCTTTAACTTGGCTACTGCTCAAACCAGGATACATCGGTAATGATAATATTTGCTGTGACAGTTTTTCTGCTTGGGGAAAATCTCCCGGCTGATAGCCTAAATTGCTGAATGCTGGCTGGAGATGACAAGGAATTGGGTAGTGAATGCCTGTTTGAATTCCCACGGCTGTGAGTTTTTCTTGGAGTTGCTGGCGTTCTATTGGGCAAGAATCATCAACTTTAATGACATAAAGATGATAAACGTGTCCTGTATCACTTTGGTTTTCTATAGGAATAATACCAGTAGTTGCCAAAGGTGCTAGTTCAACATCATACTGCTGGGCAATAGTCAAGCGATCACGATTCCACTGTGGCAAATATGGTAATTTTTGGTGCAAAATAGCTGCTTGTAAAGTATCCAAGCGGCTATTCGTACCGGGTTCAGTATGAAAATACTTTTGCGATGCACCATAATTTCGCAAACGCCCCATCTTCTGGGCGACATCTGAATCTCGTGTCAGCAGCATTCCCCCATCCCCAAATGCTCCCAAATTTTTGCTGGGATAGAAACTAAAAGCTGCTGCTATGCCTACTGAACCAGCGTGATATCCGTCTCTTTGGGCAAGGTGTGCTTGGGCAGCATCTTCAAAAATTAGTAGTTTGTAGGTATCAGCAAACTTGATGAGTTCACGTGGCGATACCATTTGTCCATAGAGATGTACAGGAATAATTGCTTTAGTCTGAGGCGTAATTGCCTTTGCTGCGGCCTCTAAATCAATTAAAGCTGTTTGGCGATCGCAATCTACCAGAATTGGCTTCGCGCCAGCGCGGATAACCCCAATCAAGGTTGCGATAAAAGTGTTGGCTGGTAAAATTACCTCATCGCCAGCACCAATATTACAAGCTTGCAATCCGAGAGCGATCGCATCTGTTCCTGATGCAACACCAACACCATAAGCTGCCCCCGATACTGCCGCAAATGCTGCTTCAAAATCTGAGAGTGCTTGCCCTAAAATAAAATCTCCCTGTTCCAATACAGATTGGATTGCATATTGCAATTGCATTTGAATTGGTTCGTGTTGCAACTTCAGGTCTACAAAAGGAACTCTAACAGCCATTTTATTCATTAGTAGTTGTCCTCAAAAAATATTTCCTCAAATGGAAAAAATAAAAAAAACCACACAATTTTCAAAATGAAATTGTAATAGGTTCAATCTATTCGATTGAGACTTATATAAGCTATTTAGGATTATCAGCCATTAGTGCTAGCTGTTATAAGTAATAACTGCTATAAAAGTTACTCAAATATAATTTTTGTAAGTCATTTTACTTAGATATTGCCAGTAATAATTTTTCCTTCTGTACATAAAGAATGACAGCTTCTTTGTATTGTATCCTTAGGATTAGCTTACCCTGGCTGAATCCAAATCTAACGCAATCGGACTGTAAAATCCCAAGCAATAAAGACTACACCAGTAGTAAATAAAGAATATCTAGCACCAGTAATTAGTAACTTGTGCATACTGCATCGCCGAGTTAATGGAAGGGAGAAAAAAATTTTGCCCTAAATTTGTTTGTCAGAGGCAAAATTAGGGAATGCTTAAAAATAGCAATTGATAACCTAGAAATAGGACTTGGATCAATTACACAATAGAGAAATTATTAAGGTAGCAGTGGCAATGATAGAGCCTGAAAACAAATTATTTGCCCTAAAGGATGGTTGGGATTCTCATGAATCAAGAGAACAGCAACGCCTAAAAGCTTTGTCGGATTTAGGTTTGCGGCAACCAGAAACGATTCCGGTTTTTGAAGAAGCCACACAGACTGCTGCCCACTTTTTGGAAGCACCAATTTCCATATTGGGATTTGTGGATCAAGAACGTCACTGGTTTAAGTCAGCAGTGGGCTTATCTAGGCTAGGGCTAATGAATCATTTAGCACAAAGCCGCCAACTGTCACGCAGGGAATCGTTCTGCACTCAGGTTGTAGAGAGTCTTCAAATATTTGTAATTAATGATACACATAAACTTACAGACCCAGTACTTGTTAGCAGCAAGCTGGTGCAGGATTATGGTATTCGTGCTTACTTAGGAGCGCCACTCATTGATGCTGAGGGACATTGTTTAGGTGCGTTGGCAGTGATGGATTTAGTGCCACGCAATTTTACAACCCGAGACATTGAGTTTTTACAAATCATAGCTCGTTGGAGTATGAGTGAATTTGAGCGTAACCGACTTTTGCAAGGCAAACTCGAATCAACCGCTCTCAAGACCGCTCCTATATTTTCACTTAATGACGAACGTAACACTGAAATTAAAATCACCGCACCCACTCAAGATAACGACTCTGTTTCTACCAAGCAACTGAAATTGGAACTTTTGGGTCAGTTAACTCAGGAGTTACGCACGCCTTTAACATCTGTACTTGGTATGGCTAGTGTTTTAGGACGTGAAATTTATGGGCCTTTGACGACTAAGCAAAGAGAATATTTAGAAATTATCCAACATAGTGGTCGGTACTTACTTTCTCTAGTAAACGAAATTACCGAACTAGGAGCTATGGATGACAACTCAACTGTACTGAATTTAGCTCCTGTGGATATTGAAATGCTATGTCAACAAGCTATCAATACCCTTGAAGAAGTGGCTAATCGCCGCGAGCAAGACATTCGCCTCTCTATAGAACCGGGACGTAATCGCATTTGGCCTTTAGATAAAGACAAGGTGCGGCAAATGTTATATCACCTGGTTTTCAGTGTGATTCAACTTTCGGCTACAGGTAGCATTGTTCGCATCCATGTTTCTTACAAGGAAGATACGCTCAACATTACTATTTGGGTTTCTCATCCCTGGTTAGGGGATGGCATTACTGAGGTTGACCCTTACTTCCGTCTCAATTCTTTGTCGCTGCTAGAGTTAACCGGTGAGGTAGCAACTTACAATACTCATATAGAAGGACAACAGCAACTAGAGACTTCATCAGTAGCAGTGGACAATTCAAAAAGCCTGAGTGATTCCCACTCCAATTTTCTTGCTGCGAGTTCCGGTCTAAATTTAGCTAAATTACATGGAAGCCTTTCTCGTGAAAGCTTGGGTCTATTGCTAAGTTGTCAACTGGCAGAGTTGCACGCTGGACAAATTTTGATTCAAGGTTCACCAGAATCAGGATATCGTTATGTGCTTTCTTTGCCACTGCAACTGGCAACTCCCTCGCAAGCAATTAGTGATGTCTAATCGCAGCCGATAGAGAACAGATTACAGGTGATAGGGAATAGGGAAAGACAAATTCATACTTTGTTATGTAGTAAGTACATGAATTAAAAGCGTCATTACTAATTTACAAATTACGTTATTACCTTTTTATAGCCATAAGCATTATGATCAAATCCAAGTTCTGCGTCGGCAGGCTAATTGATCGCAATGTTTTTTATGAATTTAGTCTGGCAACTATTTACTTTATCATCTTTACCGCTCAAAGAATATCTTGCTACCAGTTACGTACACCGTTCTCTGGTGGGACTGTTAAGGTCTTGGCGGCAAACCAGCGTCTTGATTCAGTGGGGAGATGCGATCGCAGCTGTATTACTCAGCTCAATATATGCCCTTGCACCTTTTGCTTCGAGTACGTTGGTAGGTTTGTTATTGGTGGCTTGTGTGGGATTTTGGCTGTTGTTGACTTTATCTGATGAAGTCACACCTGCAAATGTCTCGTCAGTCACTCCCATTCACCTACTAGTATTGCTCTACTGGGGAGTTGCCGTAATCGCAACAGCATTATCACCAGTGAAAAAAGCGGCACTTAACGACTTGGGAACGTTGACCTTGTATTTGCTACTATTTGCCCTTTGTGCCAGGGTATTAAGGTCGCCTCGCCTCCGGTCTTGGATTCTCACCCTTTATCTGCACGTATCCTTAATTGTCAGTGTCTATGGATTGCGGCAATGGTTTTTTGGAGCCACAGCACTGGCAACTTGGGTTGATCCTGAATCTCCTCTGTCTAAGACTACAAGGGTCTACAGTTATTTAGGAAATCCCAACTTATTGGCTGGATACCTCTTACCAGCAGTAATTTTTAGCTTGGTGGCAATTTTTGCATGGCAAAGCTGGCTCAAAAAAGCTTTAGCATTAACAATGTTGATTGTCAATACTGCCTGCCTAATCCTGACTTTTAGTCGTGGCGGTTGGATTGGACTAGTGGTGGCAGTTTTGGCTGTGATGGCATTGCTAGTTTTTTGGAAGAGTGTGGAAATGCCTCCTTTTTGGCGTACTTGGTCGCTGCCCATTGTCTTAGGAGGTTTAATCGGGATATTACTGTTAGCAGTGATATTTGTAGAGCCAGTTCGCCTGCGGGTGTTCAGCATTTTTGCTGACCGTAAAGATAGCAGTAATAATTTTCGTCGAAATGTGTGGGATGCTGTCTTTGAAATGATTCGCGATCGCCCAATTTTCGGCATTGGGCCGGGTCACAACTCTTTTAATAAAGTTTATCCCCTTTACCAACGTCCTCGTTACACTGCTTTGAGTGCTTATTCGATTTTGTTTGAAGTGACTGTAGAAACTGGGTTTGTTGGTTTAGCCTGCTTTCTCTGGCTAATAATCGTTACATTTAATACGGCGCTTTTGCAAGTGCGACGATTGCGACGATTGAGAAGTGTAGAGGGATTTTGGTTAATTGGAGCGATCGCTATTTTGTTGGGTATGCTAGCTCATGGCACTGTAGATACTGTCTGGTATCGTCCTGAAGTCAATACCCTCTGGTGGCTCATCGTTGCTTTAATTGCCAGCTACTGGACACCTTTAACTCAAAACCAGACAAATTCATCTAATCCAGAGCCAGCAGTAAATTAACACGAACAAATTGTCAGTTGTTTTTCTACTGAACAACTGACAAATAAATGTATTTTGAATTGTCTAGTCCCTGTAAGTAGTGGCACCTGGGGCATTAGGGTCGCGATAAGCAGTCGGTTCGTGATCACGCTTTTTACCAGCCAAACCAGCTAGACCGAATAAACCAAGTAATCCTAGCCAACCCCAATCAAAATCGTTGCGATCGTAAGTGGTCGTTCTGGGAGCAGTATTGGCTCCGGGATCAGTTGTCGTCTGAGCTTGTGCGGATAGAGTCAAGGGTAAAATTCCCATACTCAAGGTGAGAACGCCTGCGCCAACAGCTGTAATGAAATTACTTTTCATAAGTTGTGACAATTCCTTATGCCATCCGAAGTTACTCACCACTGTATCGATTCCCAAACTTAATAAAATCAATCTGTGGCTATAAACTAGGGATTTTTACAACTCACGCTGTGGACATACAACATGGTTTTCACAGCAATCTGTTTCTCACTCTGGTGTGGTAGTTTGAACCACAATAACCCCTAATAGCTTTTCATTGCGCGTTGAATGTCACGCTGATCTTGCCGTCGTTTCAGGTCTTCTCGCTTATCGTGGAGCTTTTTACCTTTGCCAAGGGCTATACTCACTTTTACCCAGCCCCGTTTGAGATACATTTTCAAAGGGATTAAAGTTAGACCCTGCTGTTCTACTTTGCCAATTAGCTTGCGGAGTTCTTGACGATGCAACAGCAGCTTTCGTGTCCGCCGTGGTTCATGATTAAAATATTGTCCACTGGCGTTGTAGGGCGAGATATGAATATTGATCAACCATGCTTCGCCATTGCGAAGCAAAGCATAGCCATCTTGGAGATTTACTTTACCCGCACGAATTGACTTAACCTCGGTTCCTGTCAGCTCAATTCCGGCTTCGTAAGTTTCCAGAATTTCATACAAATAACGGGCTTGACGGTTGTCAGCAATAACTTTGTAACCTTCGTTCTTGTCGCTCATTGATAATTTTGTGCGTTTTAAATGTACCTAAAAAAATATTTGGATTGCCTGGCGAATTATAGGGTATTCATTATAACCGCTATAAATATTGAACTGTATATGACTAATTTAGCTTTTCTAAGTTCACAATTAAGAGTTTTCAGGTAACTTAAAGTTACCTGATATTGATTACATCTGAGGTTTATCCAGAACTTGGGGATTACACCTCAAGTTTCACCAAGCTCGATTTTGTGCAGTTTCACAAAGACTTGTAAGTAAATCGGCGTAAATAATTAAAGTTTTGTAGTATAGCTTGTTGGGTATCTTGCTACAAGACGCTACTCCAAGAGAGGGCTGAAGCCTTCTCTACAAACTTATTTCAATCATGCTTACTTAACTTATATTTTGGTACATTACTGATAAAATTAATAATAATTTATACTATAATGGAAATTTGCTCTGCCTTATTAATGAGTTGTTAAAAATTAAAAAGCTCTCTATGCTTCCCGATCTGAGGGAGTTAAAGGTGAGTTGCACTTCGTTAACCTTACAAGAGATTTAAGATTTTCTTTATAAATCAACCCTGAAGGCAGTCATTACCTGGTAATCCTGTCATAGTATGAAACATAAGAACACTATTCTTGCCAGTGTTCACCTATGAAGCGCGTAGAAGCAAATTTCTGAGTAAAAAAAATGCTAGGGGTGTATTGTCCATGCCCTTGACGATCCTTGTAGTGGATGATGATTTGGGCACTCGTCTGTCTGTTAGCGACTATCTTGAACTGTCTGGCTACTCAGTGATCACGGCTAATGACGGTCAAGAGGCTTTGTTTATGGTGGATGAGTATAATCCTGATTTGATTGTCACGGATATCATCATGCCACAGATGAATGGCTACGAACTGGTGCGTAGGGTGCGTCAACAACCAATGTTTCGCTTATTACCTGTAATCTTATTAACAGCCCGAACTAAGACCCAGGAAAGAATTCTGGGCTATCAGTCAGGGTGCGATTTGTACTTACCCAAACCATTTGAATTGGAAGAGTTAGCAGCAGCAATCCGCAATCTTTTGGAGCGATCGCAAATTATTCAATCGGAGTATCGCTTTTCTCATAAAGAGAGTTTGGGCATTTCCGGCTTGACAAAACCGGGGGATGCCCATAATTCTCTGTCTACTCAAATTCAGACATCCCACTTACACTCATCCCTAACTCATAGAGAACAAGAAGTCTTAGAGTTATTGACTCATGGTTTGTCTAATGCCGATATGGGTCATCAGCTACACCTGAGTCCCCGCACAGTGGAAAAGTACGTTAGCAGTTTATTGAGAAAAACTTCAACCAGCAACCGAGCAGAATTAGTGCGTTTTGCTATGAAGCATGGTTTAGTCGAATAAAAAAGTGAGGAGTTAGGAATTAAAACTCAGAACTCTTCACTTTTAACTTTTGTGAGCAGACCTTCACAAGCATCAATCAGTAAATCAATAACCTGATTAAATCCGTCTTGACCACCGTAGTAAGGATCTGGAACTTCCTTTAAGGTGTGTCGAGAGCAAAACTCACACATCAAACGCACTTTATGCTGATATTGCTCAGTGCGATCGAGAGTGAGGATATTCTCATAATTTTCTTGATCCATCGCCAAAATTAAATCAAAGTCTTGAAAGTCTGACTTTTGAAACTGGCGTGCTTGACCACGTAGTTTAATTCCCAACTTTGTAGCAGCCGCAGCACTCATGCGTCTGTCAGGTGGGCTACCCACGTGATAACTAGATGTACCAGCTGAATCACAGATGATGGCATCGCTCAGGCCTGCCTGCTCAATTAGATGATTCATTATGTTTTCTGCCGATGGCGATCGGCAGATGTTACCTAAGCAGACAAATAGCAACTTGTAAGGCATAGATATTTTTTGTCCTCTGTCAATAGTCATTTGTCCTTTGTCTTTTGACTAATGACCCTTCTCTTTCAGAGACGCTAACGCGAACGGGTGACGCTCCTGCGACGCTAACACCAGTTGCTCATGGGGGAAACCCCCTTGGCGCTAGCCTCTCCCTTTGGGAGAAGACCGCACTGGCTCACCAATGACTAATGACCAATGACTAAAATCCAGGTAACTCCAAGCCACTGGTTAATTCTTCCATGCGTTCCCGCATTGTTGCTGTGGACTTGTTGTAGGCTTCTTTCATTGCCACCGTCACGAGATCGGAAAGTACTTCTGCACCTTCTGCAAGAGCTTCTGGAGAGATTTCTACCCGCTTGGGTTCTTGGTTCCCACTGACAATCACCTTCACCAGACCACCGCCAGATTCTCCTAGAATCTCCATTTGCTCCAATTCTTCTTGGAGTCGCTTTGCACCTTCTTGAACTTGCTGTGCTTTCTTAAAAGCATCGGCTAGTTCCTTCATTTTTCCTAAGCCAAAGCCAAATCCCTGTCCTTTTCCTGTCATAATTATTTGTACGCTTGTGCGTTGAATAACAAATCAAATTCAATTATAGATGCGGTAAGTAATTTGCCTCTTTTTTTACCAATAATTAATGCATCTGGGAATTGGGCACTGGGCATTGGTTATGACACATATTTACTGATATGCCTAGTTCCCAATCCCCATCCCCGGAATTGAAAGTTTCAGCAAGCACCTTGAAACTCTCCGAGCATTTTGACTTCTGGCTCTAAATTAATAGACCAACGTTCTTGCACCTGATGTTGGATGTGGCGAATGAGACAAAAAATGTCACTAGCTTTGGCTCCACCCCGGTTAACGATGAAATTAGCATGGAGTAGTGCTACTTGCGCTCCACCAATTTGGTAGCCTTTGAGACCAGTTTGTTCAATTAACCAGCCAGCACTATAAGGTTTGGGATTGCGAAACACACTCCCACAACTGGGGAAGTTGTACGGTTGGGTGCTTAAGCGATGCTTTTTGTGTTCTTTGGTGATTGCTACAACTTTTGCTGGGTCTGCACCTGGCGCGAGTTGTAAGGTGGCTTGGGTGACTATGCGATCGCCACCTTGCAATAAGGAAGTCCGATAGCTATAACCTAACTGTTCCGGGGTAAGAGTTTCCAGCGTCCCATTGGGTGAAAGTACCTCGGCACTAACTAACATATCTGCGATACAGCTATTATGTGCCCCTGCATTCATCACCACAGCACCTCCGGCTGTTCCAGGGATGCCAACAGCCCACTCCAATCCTTGCCATCCTAATTCTGCTGCGGCCCATGCCAAACTGGGAATTGATTCTCCGGCAGCAACGGTCAATTGACCAGTTTGGGGGTCAAAGTTGCTGAAGCGGAGGTGACGAGTCGCGATAACTAAGCCTGATATACCGCCATCGCTTACCAGGAGGTTAGAACCTGCTCCCAGTGTTGTCACCTTTAAATCACGTTCTTTTGCGTATTTAAGACTGGCTTGCAGTGCTTCTAAGTTTCGGGGGGCAACATACAAATCAGCTGCTCCTCCAACCCTATAGGAAGTAAAGGCTGACAAGCAAGCCTGGGGCTTGATTGCACAATCAGTATTTGGTAAGTAAATTACTTCACTATCCACCGAATTAGTTGTTTGATGTTTCTTTGTATTCAAAGCAGAAACTGTGCAGACGTTTCCAGCTGCCTGGGAAATGGTCATTTTTACTTTATATTGGTAAAATTTTTACATTAATTTACCGCAAAGATACGGTAATAGAGTTCATAGATGGAACCGTTGCTAGACGGGCGCTTTGCTCAGAAACGAAACTTTGCAAAGTCTCCACTTAAGATGTGGCTTTAGCAGGTTCGCAAAGTGCAGTAATTACTTCAGGAATCACCTGATTCAAGTTCCCAGCTCCTAAAAACAGCGCCAAGTCTCCTGGGCGTAATGTTTTTAACAAGTACTCACGCACTGAGGGTAAAGTTGGTTGATAAACTACCTGGGAATGCTGTTTAGCAATTTCCGCTGCTAGCTGTTCACCAGTAATTTGCCCTAAGTTGGGTTCGCCTGCACTGTAAATATCAGTCAGCACAACCAAATCAGCATGGGTAAAGGACTCGGCAAATTCTTCTAAAAAGGTCAGTGTTCGGCTATAGCGATGGGGTTGGAAGATAGCAACCACTCTTTGTCCTGGTCTTGCCTGTAAACGTGCGGCGGCGAGAGTAACGCGAATCTCGCTAGGATGATGAGCATAGTCATCAATGAAGGTAATACCATCAACTTCACCCCGCAGCTCAAAGCGTCGTCTTGCTCCTTCAAAGGTTGCAATACCTTTGGCAATCGCTCCAAATTCTAAGCCCAAGGCGCGACCAACAGCTACTGCTGCTAGAGCATTGCTGAGATTGTGCCGACTGAGCAGCCGCAACTTCAACACGCCCAAGGCTTTGCCTTTTTCCCAAACTAGAGCCGTGGTGCCATCAGCACGATAATCAATATTAGTAACGGTGTAGTCAGCGTTGGTATCTGAGTGTAAGCTGTAGCTGATTGTGGGTTGTAAGCGATCGCGCACTGTCGCACAGTCAATACTACCTATTAAAGTTTTACAACCCTTAGCAAATGTCTGGAAGATGTCAATTACTTCTTCTAATGTATCGTAATGGTCAGGATGATCAAGTTCAATATTGGTGATGATGCCAATTTCTGGAGCGTGTTTTACCAAAGAACCATCAGATTCGTCTGCTTCGGCTACCAAATATTGGCTTTGTCCCAATCGAGCATTACCTTCCCAAGCATTGACTTCGCCACCTACTAAAATCGTTGGGTCTAGACCTGCTTCCAGAAGCATATAACCAATCATGCTACTGGTTGTAGTTTTGCCGTGTGTTCCTGCCACTGCAATACTGTAGTAATCGGAAATTAAGGCGGCTAGTACATCTGAACGATGCAAAATTGGACAACCTAATTCCAACGCTGCTTTGTATTCTAAATTATTAGTGTTAATTGCTGTTGAACAAATGACTTGAGGTAATTTTGACTTAGTATCAGCAGGTAATTGTTCTTGTGAATTTAATACTTGAGGACGAAAGAATTCGAGATTACTTGCCTCTTGTCTACCAAAAATATGGGCACCGATAGATTCCAATTTGTGCGTCATGTGGTTTGGACGAAGATCCGAACCTGATACTGGAAATTGACGCTTGGCGAGAACGTATGCCAGAGCAGACATACCTATGCCGCCGATGCCAATAAAATGAAATGGTCTACCACTAAAATCTACAGAATTAGTCATTTATTGCTCCTCTTACACCACACCACACCATAATCACAAATGACACGCGTATCATAACAGGAATTTGATTTTTACCGTAACTACTCCTATATCGTATTTATGTTTAATGCCCAGATGTTGTTTCTGGTCTGGTTTTGCGTGTTCAGAATGATTTTACCTTGGTTGGAGGTTTTTACTATTTCTGAACTGTTGTTAAGATTATTCTGAAAATTTTGGCTACATCGGGAAAGAAATTCTTGTAATGTCAAATACATATTTTTGTCTACCTTACTGGAATTGGCTACATAATACATTGTTTAGTGAAACTGATTTGAAATTGCATCAAGTTTAGCCGTGAATTGACTACAATAGTACATTGGTAATGAAACTATTTTTCAATTGCATAAAACCCAGGCATAACTGGATGCAGCAACTAGCAATTTTTGGTGGCACATTTGATCCAATTCACTGGGGACACCTGCTCGTAGCCGAGACAGCAATGCAAGAAGTATCTCTTGAAAAGGTAATTTGGGTGCCATCCCTAAATCCTCCTCATAAAGAAGCAGCTTTGTTTGAGCATCGCGTGGAAATGCTGCAATTAGCCATAAAAGATAACCCAGCGTTTACTGTCTCCCTAGTGGAGGCAAATCACTCTGGGACTTCTTATGCCATTAACACTCTGATTGACTTATCTGCTTGTTACCCAAATACTCACTGGTACTGGATTGTGGGCTTGGATACTTTCCAAACCTTACCTCGTTGGTACCGTGGACACGAACTAGCACAAATGTGTGATTGGTTAATCGCACCCCGACTGCTAGGTGGTGAGACTATAACTCAAAGCAAATTAATCTGCAAGCAAGTGGAGCAACAACTGAGGGAGCAGTCACATACCATTTACTGGCAACTCTTGAATATACCTTTAGTAGGAGTTTCGTCAAGTCTAATTCGCAAATTGTGTCGCGAACGCCAGTCAATTCGTTATTTAGTACCGGAAACGGTCAGATCATATATCACTAACAACAGTTTCTACTCGAACAAATCTGAATAAATTATGTGTTTTTTTATTGATCTAACACTTTATGGTTATAAGTGCCCCCCCCCTTTGCGATATGATTGGGGTCAACGATATCAACATATAAGCATAAATACAGAGGGCAAGACACTGTGATTAGAGTTGCAATCAACGGTTTCGGGCGGATTGGACGTAACTTTGCGCGTTGCTGGGTGGGTAGAGAGAATAGCAAAATTGATCTTGTCGCTATTAATGACACGTCAGACCCTAGAACTAATGCTCACCTGCTGAAGTATGACTCGATGCTAGGTAAGATCAAAGGTGCTGAGATTAGTGCCGATGATAACTCTATCATCGTTAACGGTAAGACCATTAAGTGCGTATCCGATCGCAACCCAGAAAAGTTGCCCTGGAGAGATTGGGGAATTGACCTAATTATCGAAGCAACAGGCGTATTTACTAGCAAAGAAGGAGCGCTAAAGCATGTGAATGCTGGAGCCAAGAAAGTTCTGATTACCGCTCCTGGTAAAAACGAGGATGGCACTTTTGTGGTTGGTGTGAATCATCATGATTATGACCACAACATACACAACATTATCAGTAACGCTAGTTGTACTACCAACTGTTTGGCACCAATTGCCAAGGTGTTGAACGATAAGTTCGGCATCATCAAAGGTACGATGACCACCACCCACAGCTATACAGGCGACCAGCGTTTGCTAGACGCTTCTCACCGGGATTTGCGACGGGCGAGGGCCGCAGCGATAAACATTGTACCCACCTCCACTGGTGCAGCAAAAGCAGTGGCGCTGGTTATCCCAGACCTGAAAGGCAAGCTAAATGGCGTTGCCTTGCGCGTACCAACCCCGAACGTCTCAATGGTAGATTTCGTAGTTCAGGTTGAGAAGCGTACTATTACTGAAGAAGTTAACCAAGCTCTCAAAGATGCTGCTGAAGGCCCACTTAAAGGCATTTTGGACTATAGCGAACTAGAACTGGTATCTTCCGATTATCAAGGTAGCGATGCTTCTTCGATTGTTGATTCTAGCTTGACTTTGGTTATGGGCAATGACTTAGTAAAAGTTATGGCGTGGTATGACAACGAGTGGGGTTACAGCCAACGAGTTTTGGATTTGGCAGAATTGGTCGCTGAGAAGTGGCAATAATTTGTCATTAGTCATTGGTTATTAGTTTTTCACAAAAGACAAAGGACTATTGACTAAAATGCTGAAATCCCTGGCTAAGGCTCAGAACTTGGTCAGGGAATTTTTTTTGTTCGTCGTGCAATAGTACTGTTGATCCGGGTGTAATCTTGCCGACGATCGCAGCACCTTGACCAAGATTTCGTACTAAGGCTAATGCTGACTCTTGTGGCAAGCAAAGCACTAATTCAAAGTCTTCACCACCGTATAGAGCATAAGCTAGTGCTTGCTCTTCTGTTAGCCAATGGTCAAAAGCTGCTGGCATGGAAATTTGTCTGCGTTCTAGGATAGCGCCAACACCACTAGCGCGGCAGATTTGGATAATTGCATCTGCCAAACCATCGCTGCTATCCATACCGGCAATGGGTATGGGAGATGGGGATGCTAAAATTTTCCAGAGGATTGGTAAGACATCTAATCGTGGCTGTGGGCGCTGGTGTGCGCGGATTAGTGCCGTGCGTTCTACATCTTTGAGGTTTTGTCCTGATTGGGGATGTAAAAGCAGTTCTAAGCCAGCTTGGGAGGCTCCATGAACCCCTGTAACAACGATCGCATTTCCCACTACAGCAGCAGAACGGCGGATAATTTGACTAGGGTTAACTTGACCAAAAGCGGTAATTGCCAAAGTTGTCACAGGCGATCGCACCACATCGCCCCCGACAATTGAGGTATTGTATTTTTGCAGGCATTCTGTCATTCCTTGGTATAAGCGTTCTACCCAACTCACCCTAAGTTCACCGGGGAGTCCCAACCCGACAGTGATTCCCAATGGAGAAGCACCCATTGCAGCTAAATCTGATAAATTGGCAGCTGCCGCTCGCCAACCAGCATCTTCTGGGGAAGTGGTGAGGTTGCTAAAATGTACGCCATCAACCAGTACATCTGTAGTCACTACCAAAGATTTGCCTGGTGCAGTTTCAAGTACTGCGGCATCATCACCGATAATTTCTGGAGGACAGAAGCGCTGTAATCTTTCTAAAAGACCTTGTTCGCCAATATCTTTGACTTGTTGAGAAGATAACTCACTGTTCACAATCGGTTTTCCGTGTTGCAAAATTACTAAGAAAACTGATGATTTGCTTTACTGTTTAATATAAAAATATCGTCTAGGGGTCACTTGGGATGGTAACAACACCAGTAACCAGCATCACGTTTGAGGAGTACTTAACTTATGATGATGGCAACGGTTTTCATTACGAACTGGTGGATGGCAAGCTAGAGCTAATGAACCCACCTACTATTGAACATTTTCTGATTGTCGATTTTTTGGATACTGCTTTCAAAGCAGAAATAAAACGTTGTAGCTCACCTTGGCTGTGTTTTCGAGAAAGTGGGGTGAGAACGGGGAGAAATAAATCTAGGTTGACTGATTTGTGTGTGGTGACGCTTGAGCAAGCCAGGGAATTGTTGAATGCCTCAGCAGTATTTCAGTCACCGCCGTTACTAATTGTTGAGGTGGTCAGTCCAGAGTCGGTTAAACGGGATTATCGTCATAAGCGTTCTGAATATGCGGCCTTAGAGGTTTCTGAATATTGGATTGTAGACCCACTGGAAGCAAAAGTTTCAGTGTTACTACTGGAAGATGGATTTTACGAAGAAACAGTTTTTACTGGTACTCAAGAAATTGTATCACGGACTTTTCCAGAATTAGCGATCGCAGTTGATCAAGTATTCAGCGCCGGGAATCTAAATCAGGGGAGTTAGGAGAGACGCGATTAATCGCGTCTGTACAGGAATTATTCTCCCCCTGCTCTCTTCTTATGCTGCTTGCGGTTCAACCAGATTTTCTATTCCTTGAACGACTTTTGCCGATTCAATTTTGTCACCCGCCTTCAGTTTATCCAAAACTTCCTTGCCTTCGGTGAGATAGCCAAAAACGGCATAGCGACCATCTAATAGGTTGCGTCCGGCGGGGGTAAGTTCTGGTTCAAACAAAAAGAAGAAGAATTGCGAAGAACCACCATTCACTTCACTTTCAGGGCGAGCCATGACTACTGCACCAAAAGCAGAAAAAGGTAGAACTGGCATATCAACGTAACGACCAGCTTCTTCTAGCGTAATCCCATAAGTAGGTGCTTTATCACCCTGAACTAGAACTTCTAAGGGAATAGCGCGATATTCGCCCGTCTTGGGATCAATGAAACCTACATCTTTACCTGCGGGATCTCCAGTTTGCAGAAAGTAAGATTCTTCAGAACGGGTAAACTCTAAGCCATTGTAAAAACCCCTCTGCACTAAATCTACAAAATTACCAGCAGTAATAGGGGCGCTATAACCATCTACCACAACGGTCAAATCGCCTTTGTTAGTTTTAAATTCTACCGTGGCACGACCTTTAAGTTGTGGCAGATTACTGTATTGGGCAGGTACTTCAAAGGGGAATTCTTTCACCATTGACTCTTCTATCTGAGTCACAAGATTTAGAAGTTTGCCTCTCTCTTGCAGAATTTGTTCTTTATCTTTGTTCTTCGCCAATTCTTCTAATTTACCCACCCCAGATTTCAACTCGGTAATCCAAGCTTCTGCTTGGGGTTGGCGTTCTGTGGGAACGCTTGTTAAGATTTGGGAGGGTTTATCGAGAATTCGGGATGCTTTGCTGATGTCTTTGGAAATAGCACCCCATCGCCGATTAGCCCGCAGTTGGGCAGAGATGTCCTCTAAACTGGCTTGTAGTTGCCGTACAGGTTTGTTATCTATCGGGAGTGCATACCGCAACAAAGCCTTGCCGTCGGTAATTGCGTTGCCGGCTGGCAGCGCGGCGCTACTGGAGGGAGTCCACCCAGCTGTAGTTATGCCTAAAAATATTGTTACCAGCAGTATTGCCATTAGGCTGTTCTTCAGCCAGGATTTTAATAAGTTAAGCATGGGATAACTCAAATGCAGCATTAAATTGTTGACTGGACGTAACCCATCAATAATCTTCCCACGTTAAGGGCGGAGGATAAATGACAAATACTTCGACAACTCTTGGAGACGCTACGCGTTAGCGAAGCTTTCGCTTTAGCGATACGCTCAGTACAAATGACAAATGATAAATGACTAATGACAAATGCCCAATGACGACTCTAGAAGGGTACAATAAATGCCGATTGTCTTCCAAAATTTGAAAGTTTCATGATCTCCAGTAACGACTTTCGACCCGGTGTTTCAATTGTATTAGATGGGTCTGTATGGCGAGTGCTTGAATTCCTGCACGTCAAACCAGGCAAAGGTTCCGCCTTTGTCCGAACTAAGTTAAAAAATGTCCAAAGTGGGAGCGTGATGGAAAAAACGTTCCGAGCTGGGGAAACTGTGCCCCAAGCTACTTTAGAAAAAAGCACGATGCAGCATACCTATAAAGAGGGCGATGAGTTCGTCTTTATGGATATGGAAACCTACGAAGAAGGCAGATTGACCCGCGCACAAATTGGCGATCGCGTCAAATACCTGAAGGAAGGTATGGAAGCTGAAGTTATTAAGTGGGGCGACCAGGTGCTGGGAGTAGAATTGCCTAAGTCTGTGGTTCTGGAAATTGTACAAACAGATCCAGGCTTAAAAGGTGACACTGCTACCGGTGGCTCAAAACCAGCAACTTTGGAAACCGGTGCAATTGTGATGGTTCCTTTGTTTATTTCCCAAGGAGAACGCATCAAAGTTGATACCCAGGAAGATAAATATATCAGCAGGGAATAACTTTCATCTCTATGGAGATGTTTGCTCCCGATTGAAATCCCTACATCTGGATTTAATCCCTGCCACACTTAAGATGCTAATTTACGGATAGGTCGAGGTAATAAAAACTGTGCCATTGGACTTTAATGAAATCCGCCAACTATTGGCAACTATCGCACAAACAGATATTGCAGAAGTCACGCTCAAAAGCGATGATTTTGAACTAACAGTCCGTAAGGCTGTGAGCGTCAGCAATCAGATGTTGTCGGTAGGTCAAGCAACCTTCGGCGGTGTGGTAGGTTCTGGCTTGACATCGGGTTCATCTGGAGGAAACCAGGTGAACGCGAGTCAGGTAACGGAGGTGTCCACATCTCGCGTGTTTGAGAATACTGGTACTAGCACACAATTGCAGTTGTCAGTAAATGCTCCCTCAATCATTGATCAGAGATTAGTAGAAGTGCCTTCCCCAATGGTAGGAACGTTTTATCGCGCTCCTGCACCTGGGGAAGCGGCATTTGTGGAAGTTGGCGATCGCGTCCGCAAGGGCCAAACCGTCTGTATCATTGAAGCCATGAAGCTGATGAATGAAATCGAAGCCGAAGTCTCTGGACAGGTGATGGAAATTCTTCTCCAAAATGGTGACGCTGTAGAATATGGTCAACCTTTGATGCGAATTAACCCCGATTAAGTATTAATCTATATATCAAATGAGTCATCTGAAATGAGTCATCGTTAAAACTTCAGTCCTTGCGGGTTAATCCTGATGAAACAAACGTTGCCTTTACCGCCAGAAGTGGTGCAACAAGTAGCTGAATACTTCAGCCTGTTAAGTGAGCCGATGCGCTTGCGGCTGCTCCACTTATTACGGGATGAAGAAAAATGCGTGCAAGAGTTGGTAGAGGCAACACAGACTTCTCAGGCAAATGTGTCAAAACACCTGAAGGTAATGTGGCAAGCAGGTATCCTTAGCCGCCGCAGTGAAGGAACTTGCGCCTATTACCGGGTGGAAGATGAAATGATTTTTGATTTGTGTAATCGGGTTTGCGATCGCCTGGCCACAAGGTTAGAGGAGCAAGCCCGTAATTTTCGTGTGTTAAATAGCAAACGTTAGGTCAGTTGTCATTTGTCCTTTGTCATTTGTCCTTTGCTAATGACCAATGACCAATGACCAATGACCAAGAACTAAAGCTGATAATTTTTCTCAAAGCTTTCACGAGTTAGTGGCTGTTGTAACTCTACGCCTTCACCCCCTAAAACATCCAATGGTTTGCCGTTCACGTCAATGTAAACCTTGGCTTTAGGATTTAAACTTGTCGCAGTATAAACAACTTGTCCGACGCGACCCATCATTGATGTGCTACCACCACCACTGGTAAAGTCTTCAGATAAATTAACGTGAACTTCGTCATTGTCTGATTTCAGTCCCAACAGCTTAGTTCCTTTGGGGATAGTTGTGGAATCTGTTCCTTCTGTCGGCCCTGCCAATAAACTTTGGAAAGCTGCTTCTAAAGGCTGGTTGGCTCGTATAGAAGCGACTTTAACAGGTTGGGGAACCAAAGCAACACTTTTGTCTTTTGGTCTGAGCCAATAAACATTAGGGGTTTGCTCGTTAGCTGGCTGCCTAGTTGATGGCTGTGCTGGTTGAGCGATGCGCCCAGAGGGGTTTGACGGTGTGGGAGGATTGCTGGAGTGTGTAGTAAACCAAGCCACACCGCCACCCACCGCTACAACCACTGCTGAAACAGCTGCAATTGCGCCTGAAGAAATACGATTAGATCCTTGTTGGTCTTTCATGTTCAAAACCTTCCTAACTGAGGGCTGATATGGTAGTTATGTGAGGAGCAGCCTGGTTAAAGACGATACTTACAAGTAGAGAGTTTCCCGAAACCTGGAGGAGACTTTATGCCTCAAAAGGCGATTATTTTAATTCTGTAAGTCCCTGGTTCAATTTTAGAATTTCTATTTCTAATCCGTCACCTACCAAATTATGTAAATCTCATTCTTTTTGGAGATGATTGAAGATTAAATTTACAAAGCAGAGGAACGCAAAGTCAAGTATTTATTCCTCTGCGTCCCTTCCCTGCGGGACGCTACGCGAACGTGGAAGCAAGCTACGCGTAGCGTCTCGTAGAGAAGCGCCTATGGTTTAATTTTTTACCTCAATTGCGGCGGTAATCCATTGTTGGAGTGTAGTGGTAACTTCATCAATGACTATTTCTTGAGATTTACGGGTGGCTCTTTCTACAACTTCGACTTTGCCATTAGCGATCGCCCGCCCGGTTACAATTCTGTAAGGGATGCCAATCAAGTCAGCATCTTTAAATTTCACTCCAGCCCGTTCATCGCGGTCATCGAGTAGGGTTTCAATTCCTGCTTGATTGAGTTCTGTGTAAAGTTTTTGAGCGATTTCGACTTGTTGAGCATCCTTAATGTTAGGAATTGTGACGATCGCGTGGTAGGGTGCGATCGCAACTGGCCAAATAATCCCATCTTTATCATAAGATTGCTCTACGGCAGCTTGGGCTAGTCGTGATACGCCTACACCAAAACAACCCATAAATAACGGCTTTTCTTCACCCTGTTCATTGGTATAAGTTGCTCCCATAGCTTGGGAATATTTAGTGCCTAATTGGAAAATGTGACCTGCTTCGATTCCACGGGCGCTTTGTAAGGTTTGTTCTGGGTTATGGATGGCGCGATCGCCTGGTCTTGATTTACGAATATCTACCACTCGTTCTGGTAACTTAAATTGCTCACCCCAATTAGCACCAACTACGTGATAACCAGCTTCATTCGCACCTGTAACAAAGTTTTTTAAATCAACGGCTGTTTGATCCACCAAGCGCAAAAACTTCGGATGGATCTGTTTATTAGCAGCAATATACTCATCTGCGATATCAGGCGCAATGTAGCCTAAAGGTAGAGATTTAGCTGTCCATGTTTGCTGGGCTTCTACATTTGGTACATTCAAACTAATAATAGTTTTAGCGCCATATTCAGAAGCTAATTTAGTCAATTCATTTTGCAACTTGACTTCATTCACTTCCTGATCGCCTCGGATGTTCACCAGAACTAACACCGTTGTACCATTATCATAAACTGTCTGATAAAGGACATTTTTCACCAATTGAGTAGGAGAACAGTTGAGGAGTTGACACACCTTTTCAATCGTTTCTGTTCCAGGTGTATCGCGTTTCTCATAAGTTGTAAACCGTGAGGTTTCGGCATCAATTGGTAAAGAAACAGCCTTTTCTACGTTAGCGGCGTATTTACCATCCTCAGTGTAGAGAACTTCGTCTTCACCAGCTTCCGCCAAAATCATAAATTCTGTGGAACCAGAACCACCAATTGCACCAGAATCAGCTTCCACTGCCCGAAAAGCTAAACCAGAACGCCGTAGGATATTGCTGTACGCTTTATACATATCTTGGTACGTTTCCTTGAGGCTGGCTTCATCGGTATGGAAGGAGTAGCCGTCCTTCATGATAAACTCGCGTCCGCGCATCAAACCAAAGCGGGGACGAATTTCATCGCGGAATTTAGTTTGAATTTGGTAGAGGTGTAGGGGTAACTGGCGATAAGAGCGAATCATATCACGAGCGATCGCTGTGATTACTTCCTCATGAGTTGGGCCTAATCCTAATTGTTGCTCGCGGCGGTCAATTAGGGAAAACATGATCCCCTCAGCTTTGGTGTAAGTGTCCCAGCGTCCCGATTCCTTCCATAAATCAGCAGGTTGTAATTGTGGTAAGAGACATTCTTGTGCGCCTGTAGCGTTCATTTCTTCCCGCACAATCTGGGAAACTTTTTGCAGTACCCGCCACATTAACGGCAAATAAGCATAAAGACCACTACCGATGCGACGAATGTAACCTGCACGGAGTAATAATTTATGACTGGGAATCTCAGCATCAGCTGGATCATCCCGGAGTGTAACGAATAACATTTGTGATAGTCGCATCGTTTATTCCCTTTCCAGAATCTCTAATTTGTTTATAAACCACCTGGCGATTATAAATCGCGGCCACACAAACCCTCATCCGCCTGGGTGCATTCAGAAGGTATCCTAGTTTTTGAACCTGCGAGGTACGCAAAGCGCAAGCGCGATCGGCATCTTACAGCCGTTAAGATATGGCATGATATAATCTTTGCAACTATTTAATCTAGGTCTAGGTTATGAGTCATTTGACATTAAAACTAGACACTGTTCACCTGAGTGACGAACAATTTTATCACTTATGTCAAAATAACCGCGAATTGAAATTTGAACGCACTACCAAGGGAGAATTAATCATCATGTCCCCCGTTGGAGGTGAAAGCGGCAATCGAGAAGCAGATTTAATTATTGATTTGGGAATCTGGAATCGGCAAACTGGCCTTGGATTTACCTTCAGTTCTTCTACTATATTCAAATTACCCAATGGTGCTGACCGTTCCCCAGATGCCGCTTGGATTCAACGAGAACGTTGGCAAGTACTTACACCTGAACAAAGACGTAAATTTCCCCCCATTGCACCCGATTTTGTCATTGAATTAAGGTCAGCAACGGATGATTTGGAAATGTTGCGTTCCAAAATGCAGGAATATATAGATGCAGGCGTGCAATTGGCATGGTTAATTAACCCTCAACAGCAGCAAGTAGAAATTTATCGCCAAAAACAAGATACGGAAGTGCGAAATCTACCCACACAATTATCGGGTGAAAATGTATTGCCAGGATTTAGCTTGAGTCTTTCTTGTTATTAAGTTTGTAAGTGTTGCAAAACCTCCACTATCTGCCAACACGTTCCATTGCAGCAGAAAATACTTTATAAGTCTGCGTAAGTACGCTTCATTAAAATAATCTGCGTAGACTAAGAAGGTATCCTAGTTTTCTAACCTGAGTAATGTACCAAGCACAGCGCAAGAGGCAGGTTTTACCTCGACTTCATTACTCAGGGCATATTACAGCCGTTAAGATATCTTAAAAGAAATAACCATCAGGCGATTAAAATCAGGGAATCTTTAGGAGAAACTACTTTGGCAGATGTAATTTATCAAGCACAAGCACCCTTAGAATTTATTCCCCCCGCGTTTAACCCTTTATTGCTACGAGTTGTCCAGCTGTTGCTACCTAGTTGGATAAACTGGCAAACACCTATTACCCAAATTGAAGCAGACAACGTAGAGGTGCTGGTGGATCTCTATCGCCAGTTTCAGGAGGATAAGATCCGTTTTATGCTGGCATTTCGCCATCCGAAAACAGACGATCCGTTTTGTTTGGGTTACTTGCTGTCTCAAATTGTACCAAAGACAGCGCGATCGCAAGGTACAACACTACAACATCCCATTCACGCTCATTTTATCTATGATCGCGGCATTCCTCTCTGGGCAGGTTCCCACGTTGGCTGGATTGCTTCTCATTTAGGTGGGACTCCGATTCAGCGAGGTAAAGCTGACTGGACGGGATTACGTTCGGCGCGTGACTTGTTTGCTAATGGGAAATTCCCAATGGCTGCTGCGCCAGAGGGTGCAACCAATGGTTTATCGGAGAATATTAGCCCTCTAGAACCTGGTATTGCCCAATTAGGCTTTTGGTGTGCTGAAGATTTGCAAAAAGCTGAACGCCCTGAACACGTTCTAATTGTACCAGTTGGGATTAAATATAGTTACGTAGATGCTCCTTGGGGTGCGATCGCAAATCTTTTAAGTGAATTGGAAGCGGCTAGTGGTTTACCTGTGAATTCAGCAGAAAATGCTTCTATAGAGTCGCTTTATCCTCGGTTGTTGGCTTTGGCAGAACATTTACTTTTGCTCATGGAAGAATTTTACACCCGGTTTTATCATCAGAAACTGCCAGATCCCAAGATTGTCAATGGGCAAATTACAGATAGAAATGAAGCGTTAGCAGTTCGTTTACAAGCGTTGTTGAATGCAGCGTTGTTAATATCAGAACAGTATTTTAATTTGCAGTCAAAAGGTAGTTTGAGCGATCGTTGTCGGCGGGTAGAACAAGCAGGTTGGAATTATATATTTAGAGAAGAATTTAAGGATGTCAAAGGAGTCTCTGCTGTAGAAAGAGCTTTAGGCGATCGCATTGCTGAAGAAGCGAATGCGCGGATGTGGCACATGCGTTTAGTAGAAAGTTTTGTGGCAGTTTCTGGTAATTATATTCGGGAAAATCCAACAGTAGAAAGGTTTGCTGAGACGACTTTAATTTTATGGCAAATGATTGCTAAAATCAAAGGCGATAAAAGTGTACAGCGTCCGCAATTGGGTAAGCAAAAAGTAAAAATTACTGTGGGTGAACCCATATCTATTTCTGAGCGTTACCCAACGTATAAGGAAAATCGTTTGGGTGCTAGGCAAGCTGTTGCAGATGTGACAAACGATTTGCAACACGCCTTGGAAGGATTGATTTAAATTGGTGTCTAGCGTAGACGCACAGTGACTTGTCATTAGACATAGCCTTTTATAAATTAACTGGAAACACCTTAGATAAATCCAGAACTAAATCAGAAAAATATGGCAAATTAATTGACTCATTAGGCAGAAAAATTAACTTACGACGATAACCAAATTTACCTTGCAAATCTTTATAAGGTTCACCGTAAGATTCTAGATAGTTATCTAGTAAATTAAATATCCAATAGTCGGGAATACCAGCTTCTGCATAAACAGATAATTTTACATCTTGGTCATATTTCAAAGTGGAATTAGAAATTTCAATTACCAACAATACATCAGATGGGCTAGGATGAGCTTCTAAATAGTCATCAGGACGATTTCGCACAATGACTAGATCGGGTTCTGGTTCGCTGTCATCAGGTATAATAATTGGTTCTTGTCCTCGAAGAACCGCCTCTTCTAGAACCAGCTTGAACAGCTCCCGATATAAGCGGGTGCTGCAAACAGAGTGCGGTGTACCTTTTACTGCCATCTGGATTATTTCACCCTTAATTAGCTCAACTCGGTCATTCTCCTCAAAGAAGCCGAGTTCAGCTAGACGGTGATATTCAGCTATAGTAAAGCGTTTAGCAGTGGTAAGGCTCATAACAACTACGAGAATGCAGAGTTATTTTTATCTTAATATAGCTGTAGCTGATTAAAGTTATGTGACTGAGGATGATGAGGTGTCTAGGTCTTCTTTATCAGCTTCTATACTTACACCTTTCCAAGGAAAATTAAAATATTGTTCTTGAACCGTTTTTAATTCCTTTATTGACTCTTGGAAAAATAATTTAATAGCAGATAGCTGGTCTTTTTCAGATAAAAACTCTTGTAGGCTTTTTTGATAAAAAATAGCTGACCATGCTGGCAAAATTGTTAAATTAACAGGAGTCCATATATTAGGCTTATCGTTAATTACTTTCTGCATTGATTCAATAATTTTTGGGCGTTGTGCAAACCTATGAGAAACCTGCAAAAATATACCTAAATATGGATAATCAGTTAAATTACTTGGATTTAAACCGAAGTATCCAACACCACAACAGAAGTCCCATTTTAAGGGAGAAAGGTGAGTGTAGATAATATATCTCTCGTCCCATTTCCATTGAGTCCTACTTGCTGCGCCGTTGATAACACCTCCAAAAGCTAGCTTGAATTCCTGCTGTACTTCTTCATTGAGAGTTGATTCCATGAGATTGAGAGTTTTGTTGTAATTCACCATTGTCAATAAGTCAACTGATGAAAATTGATTAGTGTGAGACATTTCATTTTCCCTCATAAAAGTTAATATTTCTTGGGCTAATATATCAGTCGCGTGTTGTCGTAAGCGGGTATAAAATTGATGCCACCTCAATTGATAAAAACTTACTTTTGGCTCTAATTGAAATGCTAGAGTTTTTATTTCTTCTTTTGGGTCATAATCACGGGTAATATAAATTAAAATTCGATGTCTGATATTTGGTAAATTACTCAAAAGTTCAGCATATTTTCTTAAAGCATTATTTCCATCTTTAGCACCAATTTTTGATTCAACAAATATTACATCTGTACTTAAACCATTTGATAATTCAACAACAATATCTAGTCTGCTATCCTCTGTATGGCTTTCAAGCCCTTTGTGTTTTTGTTGGGTTGAAATCTTGATGCTGGAATAATTATCATCACTAATGATTGAGTGATGTTTTAGCCAATCAATTAAAATCTCCTTATTCAAAGATAAAAAATAAGCAACAATCTCAGTAAAAAAATCTTCAAGCGGCTTGCTTCCTGAATGTAGATTGAGTAAATTGCTAAACAAAGACATTGATTTTTAACTACTTAAGATATTTGCGGAAAATTTGTACACAATAACGAAAGTTGTAATCCAGCTTGAACAAGGCTACTGGAAATTTTTATAAGTTCTATTTGTATTCAGTATTACTAGCAGTGCAGCAGTTATAACTTAGCCGATCGCAGTTTGACAAGATTACTGTATGATACTTACAACAAATAGGGGTAAAAATTTTACCCCTACAAAGTTGTGTATTATTTTAAGAAAAGCTAGCGAAGGTTACTACTATTGAGTTAAATGACTTTCTAGCAAAGATGCGATCGCTTCAGGATGAATATTCTTGTATTTCTTTTTACCAAGGTGTAAAACACAGTTGGGAGCGCTGCCACAGCATTTTTGGCAACTCGTATGTTCAATGGTAACTTTGTCTAACAAACCGCGATCGCACAAAGTTTTTTCTAATTCTGATAATAACCCTTTACCACCACGTTTCAGGCAACCACCCTTTTGACATACCATAATCTTGGCTTTGCTTTGAGGTGGTAAATCTTGCTTTGGACATGTATCAATTGGTGTCACTCGATAGGCTTTAATTTTAATTTTACTTGTGCGCGAGTCTATCTTACTATGGCCACAAACGCGAATTTGCTGGCCAGGAATTAAAGATGAACTTAGTAAACGGCGCAACTCTTTAGGCAGTTTAATTTCCACATTTCCAGATGGAACTGCCAATTGCATATATTTATATTTTCCTGGTTCACCACCAACAAAACCTAGTAACTGTCCCTCAAGATTTAATTCTGATAACGTCAAATACTTGTCACCCATAATTGATAAAAAGTTAGGAGTGGGGGATGAGGAGTTAAAAGTGAGGAGTTAGGAGTGAGGAATTAGGAGTTAAAATTTATAACTCTTAACTCATTACTCCTAACTATTTTTACGCGAGGCGTTTAGCTTCTACTGTTTGAGGTAAATTTGCTGTGTCTGGCAAATCACGAAATTCTAATTCCCAACCGTTTGCTAGGGTGAGAATCTTGCCATCATTTCCATCGGTTTGTTTGACGACTTCTTCTTCAAGGTCTTTTTTAGCAACGTAAACTACTAAAGTACCGGCATCATTCATGCGTAGCATTACTTTCATGAGATTCCTCAACAGATTCTAGTTCTTTTTTCTTACAGCCGACGACGAATCCTGTTTCCAAGAAATGCACAGCATATATATAGGAAGTCTGCAAATATGTTCCTATACTGGCTATGTAGCCGATATCTCCTTTGTTCACTAAAACTTGCCCGACTTCTTTACCAGGGAAAGTACCATCGTTCTTCAGCAGTTTCCGAACTCTGACTTTTTCACCAATTTCAAAAGCGGGTGGCAAGTTTAGCTCTAATTCATCGCGTTGCATGAGAGTACCTCTGTTCTCTGACCAAATTCAATAGTTCTTCTGTCGTCAGGCTGCGTTTTTTCTGTACCGATTGATGGCGCACTGCATCTAAAACAGATTGGGTTTCTTGGGGGTTCAAGAAAATTCCATGCTGCTCTAGCAAGTTTGAAACCAAATGCCGTCCAGAATGTTTACCTAATACTAAACGCCGTTCCCAACCCACCTCTTCGGGAGCAAATGGTTCGTAGGTAATTGGGTTTTGCAATACCCCGTGAGCATGGATGCCAGATTCGTGAGCAAAGGTATTTTCGCCAACGATCGCTTTCCAAGGTGGTACGCTAGCTCCTGATGCGGCTGCAACTAGTTGAGACAGTTCCAGCAAACTGGGAGTGTCGATGCCTAAATCAACGCCATAGATGCGTTTAATTGCCATCACAACTTCTTCTAAAGCTGCATTTCCCGCCCTTTCACCTAATCCGTTGACTGTGGTATTCACAGATAAGGCTCCGGCTTTGATACCCGCAAGGGCGTTGGCTGTTGCCAGACCAAAATCATTGTGGGTGTGGATTTCTAAGGGAATCATCAAAGCTGAAACTAGCCGTTTAACCTTGGTGTAGGTGGTGAAAGGGTCGAGAACTCCTACGGTGTCGCAGAAGCGGAACCGGGATGCACCCCATTCTTGGGCATAAAGCGCTACATCTAAAAGGAAGTTTTCATCAGCCCTGGAAGAATCTTCTCCGCCGACTGCTACCCAAAGACCTTGATCGACGGCGAAGCTGATACAGTCTTTGAGTTTTTGCAAACTTACTCGCCATTGACCGTGGAATTTGGCGGCGATTTGGATACCAGAGACGGGAATGGCGATATGCACCCGGTTCATACCGCAAGCAATAGAAGCCTTAATATCTGAGATGACAGCGCGGTTCCAGCCGAGGAGTTTTGCTTGTAAACCCAAATCAGAAATTGCGGCTATCGCACGTGTTTCTTCATCACCCATTGCTGGTATACCGACCTCTAATTCGGGAATACCAATGGCATCGAGAAATTTAGCGATCGCAACTTTTTCTTCTAGGGTAAAAGCAACACCTGCTGCCTGTTCGCCATCACGTAGTGTAGTGTCATTAATTATGATTTGATTCATTGCAAATATCCCTCTCTTGGAAGTATTCTTAATATCCTTTCTCTCTACAATCCCCAGCGATGGCAAATGCTAAAAATATCACAATTCATAATGTAGGATACATGATCCTTAATTATTGACCTATTAGCAGCATCACATCTGTATGACAGGGAACTAAAACAATGTATAATTTACTAATCGTTTTTACCGATGTCAGTTGAAACGTCTTCGAGTAGCAATGAACTAATATAACTATTAGCAAATCCTGAGCAAAGTAAAACACAGAATCCAGCAATTAAGGATGTAATCATCTTCGTAACCTCATCTTTTATAGTGCATTTGGGTGTAATTTAGGCAGATAATGCTACTTAACGCTAAGGGGTACAAACTAGCTAACTGTGGTCTGCTAGCCAATCAAATATTTTTCCTAGCTGCTCCAAATCAACGAAACCATACTGCCAGAGGAGCATCGGTAGTGGGCCATTTTCTAATTCACGGTGTCGCAGAGCTACAGCAATATCGGCATTTGAAAGTTCAAGTTCGTTGTGCAAATAATTGAGGAGTTTTATATCTCTGTTCCGAGTCGCCATAATTGATTGAACTTTCAATTTCTTAATTTGGGAAAAACTTAAAAATCAGAAATTCCAATTTTTATATGGAAATTTCGCATTTTTAATTGTTGCTATATGTCAGGGGAATTTCAGATTTAGCATAAGAAACAAAATCTAAACTCCATCTAATCCATCTCAGTCTGCAATAAATTCTGCAAGCATACAGTAGCTTCAAACTCTAAAGCTATTTGAGCTTTGTGCAGTCATGAACAAAAAGGATAAAGTTCAGTGATTGCGTCATGAATTCAAGATTAATTAGAAGATTCATGATTCATCGCTGTAATGCCAGCAACGCTCTAGCCACTCTAATAATTCCTGGCGAGAAGCGAGAAATTGCATAACTGTACTGCGAATTAGAATCGCTTCTAGCAAATTGTTCACTTGCACTCGTAAAGAACCATCGGGGGGACAAGAGCTATTTATTTTTAACTCTTGCAATCGGTGATAGATTCGCCAGCGATCGCTCCGAGGAATCTGCAAAACGTGATTTGTCATTTGTCCTTTGTCCTTTGTCATTTGTCAGTTGTCAGTTGTCCTACCCTGCGGAAAGCCGCTGGCGCGTCTATGTCATTTGCAAATGACCAATGACCAATGACTAATGACTCTTGACTCCTAGAGTTTGCAGTTGTTTTTCGAGTTGCTCAACGCGCGAGAGCAAAGAACGAATCACGGTTGCTTCCATATCGGGTAGCTTTCCATGTTCTAAAGGAGAAAGGCTGACGTTTTCATTTCGGGAAATAATTCGGCCGGGAATTCCTACAACTGTGCAATCATTGGGGATATTCCGTAAGACAATGGAACCTGCGCCAATACGGACGCGATCGCCAATTTGCAGATTACCCAAAACTTTCGCACCCGCACCGATCACTGCATTTTTGCCCACTGTCGGATGACGCTTACCAGTTTCTTTACCAGTTCCGCCAAGGGTAACGCCCTGGTAAATCAGTGTATAGTCGCCCACGATCGCAGTTTCGCCAATGACAACCCCCATTCCGTGGTCGATAAACACGCCCTGACCAATCTCTGCACCTGGGTGAATTTCAATTCCTGTCAAAAATCGCCCCAAGTGAGAAATAAAACGGGGGATAAAACCCACTCCTCGACCATGTAACCAGTGAGCAAGACGATGCAAACAGAGTGCGTGCAATCCGGGATAGCAAAACACCACCTCTAACCAATTACGTGCTGCGGGATCGCGCTCAAAAATAACGCGAAAATCACTCAATAATGGCTCAAAAAAAACGCCAGAGAGTAAATTTTTCAGCATGGATGTATGTGCAGAATCCTGCGTTTTGGTACTGGGGGGTAGGCGAAGCCCGTCGGAGACATCGCTAATACTGTCTAAAGACTGTTGCATCGGTAATGTCTATCTGGTAAATGAGTCATCTGCTATTTTTATGCTTATATCAGGTGACATCCAACTCGATAGAAAACCCGATTCTGATTGGATTTATTGGATTGATTAAGGTTGTACTCAAACGCCGAAACCCCGACTTAACATAAAGTTAAAATTTGTCTGGGGTTAGGGGCGCTAGTATTTAACGATGGGGGTACTAGTGTTTTTGGGGCAGGGGTTAAGAATTTCTGTTCACGCTACAAGAAACTTTACCCGTAAGCCTTTGCTAAGATTTCGTCAAGATATTTTGCAATATATTAAGTTGTACTCAGATGCACTCAAACATCAGTTAGATAAGGCTACGAATTGATTTTCTGTATATGCTACTACTATTAGTATCCTATTATTGAGTTGAGTGAAAGACAGGTTTCTTTATTTTCTTTTAGGATTTGCTGTCTGTATGCAGATATACGTTTCAAAATATAGTTATAGCTCGTAGCGACTGTTTTCTTATTATATAGATGTGTGGGAATAGCGATCGCAAAATCCTAGAACAGCAGAATAAATAAATCTTCTCATAGCGCCCTTATCCACGAAACCTCTAGAGGTGGATTCATCCGGTTCAAATACTCGACGACGGAGTTCAGAGGTGGATTCATCCGGTTCAAATACTCGACGACGGAGTTCAGAGGTGGATTCATCCGGTTCAAATACTCGTTAACGGAGTTCAGAGGTGGATAAACAAAATAGAGGCGTACATTTGTACACCCCTACAGCGAATTTATTTATTGCAAAGATTTTGGAAAATGATATAAGACTCACCGATGAGTATTAATTTATGAAGCAACAGAAGTTTTTGCAGATTTTCCTTTACCAATAGCTTTAAAGCGTTCGCCCAACTGTTCAGCAACAATTTTTAAGCCTGGAGTCTTTTTTGATGCAGTCTTGACGTAATCATAAACAGTCAAACTGCTAGTCATAGCTTCACTACCGACAGCCATTAGGGTATCATCTACCTGTTCGGTGAGTTGCTGCATTAAAGTTAAAAGTTCGGTCAGCGCTGCGGCTAATTGATAATCCCGAACAAGTTCTTCAACGTCAAAAGTGCCTGGAAGAATTTCGCGATTAGACTGAGCGGCAGTAATGCTATTGTTCACAAAGGCTAGGCTTTTATCGCCCATTTTTACTAACTTACGCCGTTCTTCTGTGCTGAGAGTAATCAGAAAGGGCATCTTTTTTTGGACTGTCTGTAGCGCGGCTTTAATTTCTTGGATATCTTGTGGCGAAAGGGACGCTGTAATATTTTGATAGGCCATCGTATATTTACCTTGGGAGTTCTAGTAATGAAGTAGCAATAGTTGCTAAGTATAGAATTCCCATTGGTAGATGCGATCGCACATCATAACCTATTTATTTATCTGTTTTAGAAAATTTGTAGGTTGGGTTGAACGGAGTGAAACCCAACAAAACCCGAAAATGTTGGGTTTCGTTCCTCAACCCAACCTACACCTTCAGAAAAGAGACAATACTCACAAATATGCTCGGCGCGATCGCTAACTAAACGCCGCAGTTCTGCATTAATATATAGCCGAGGCATTTTGAATACTTACTTAGGGTTAATGTACTGATGAGCTTTTGCTTTTGCCAACCTCATAATATGCTCTAGCGTCAGAAAATGATCTAACTCTCGCTTATCACTTCCTGTAAGACCTTCAGTTTTTGCGCGGTAAACGAGATCCTCTAAACGGTCTTTGGCTGCATCCGAGAGTTTGAAATCGATAACACTTTGGCGAGTGGTTCCAGCAGCAATAAACTCTATAATTTCATCGTAAACTTTGACTGTATTTACAGAGGTGTTCATAAGCTACCTTTTTAATTCATAAATTTTATGCAACTTCCAAAGACTTTCCTAGCGTTTTAGGCTCTGGTAGAGGTTCACCGTCAGCCAAAGATGATTCAATCAGCATTTCTAAAACTTCCTGAGCATTTCTAAAAGCTTCTTCATAAGTCTCTCCGTGAGTGTGACAAAATTCTCCCCATTCAGGAAGACTGACAACAAAACACTCATCTTCATCAGACCACTGAATAATTATTGTGTAGTGAGAATTCATTCTTTTTCTTCCTCTTGAGTATTTTTAATTTCTTTTAACCTTTGAAGTGCATTATTAACGTCTTTCTCTTGGTAAGCTTTAGCATCATTTCCGTCTTTACCTGATATAGTAACTCTCCCAGGTAGGAGGGGATGATACCAATTAGTGTGGCTACCTTTCCCAGGACGGTAACTAAACCCTGCTTGCAGCAATAAGCTTTTGAGTTCTCTAATTTTCTTGGGCATAGCCTCTAAGCATCTAGCAACCTTTTTGGCTAAAGCTTGGTCTGCTGTAGCATAAATCTCCTCGGCTTTGGCAGATAACACAACGTTATACATCAGACCGAATTGTTCTCCAGCTTTTTACCCGACCTTCAGCAATATCTTTTTTACCTTCTTCAAATGATTCAATAAATCCAGGGATATCAAGCAACTCTTGGGTAGCGTCTTCACTCTCCTTATTTGCTAGATGTGCTAAAAAGTCAGCAACTACTTGTAAGCGTTCTGAAGATAATCCATCTAAATATTGGTTGATTTGCTGACGAACTTCTGTGTTATTCATGTTTTTGCAACTGTTTTACTTCTCTAATTGTGCCAACTTCTTCTGAGCAAATTCCCGCACTTGCTCATCTGGGTCATTCTCTGCGCGATCGCGCAACAGTGTTAAAGTCTGGGGATGCTGAGGAAATTGCTTGATAATTATCTCAAGTGCAATGCGCCGAGGATTAGTTTCATCCTCTTCCTCGCGCTCAAAGGAATCATCAACAGCGCAGTTGTAGTAGATGTCAAACAACTCAGGCTGATATTTAAAGTATTTAGCTAATTCTTGGACTGCTGCACGTCGCACAAAGCAGTGATCATCCTGGGTAGCGCGTTCTTGGAGGATGGATTTGGTATCGGGGTCATCTTTGAAGTTCTTCGCTAATTGTTGGACTGCTGCACCTCGCACATCATTGTCATCATCCTGGGTAGCGCGTTTTTGGAGGATGGATTTGGTATCAGGGTCATCTTTGAAGTTCTTCGCTAATTCTTCGACTGCTGCACGTCGCACAAACCAGTGATCATCCTGGGTAACACGTTCTTGGAGGATGGATTTGGTGTCGGGGTCATCTTTGAAGTTCTTCGCTAATTCTTGGAATGCTACACCTCGCACATACTCATTATCATCCTGAGTAGCACGTTCTTGGAGCCAGGTTTTGGTATTGGGGTCATCTTTGAAGTTCTTTGCTAATGCTTGGACTGCTGTACGTCGCACCTTTTGGTGATCATCTTGGGTGGCGCGTTCTTTGAGCCAGGTTTTGGTATCGGGGTCATCTTTGAAGTTCCAACCTAATACTTCGACTGCTGCAAGTCGCACATCTTCGTGATCATCTTGGGTAGCGCGTTCTTTGAGGATAGTTTTGGTATCGGGGTCATCTTCGAAGTTCCAACCTAATACTTCGACTGCTGCATCTCGCAGATTCGAGTTCTCATCCTGGGTAGCGCCTTCTTTGAGCCAAATTTTGGTATCGGGGTCATCTTTGAAGTTCTTTGCTAATACTTCGACTGCTGCACGTTGCACATACTTATTATCATCTTGGATAGCATATTGTTTAAGCCAGGTTTTATTGTCGAGAGATTCTTGCCAGGTCGTTATAATTGCTGTGACTGCTTGAGTGCGAATTTCCTTCACTAGCTTAGTTTCTTCTCCATATCGCTGAGGGATGTAATAGTACCAGAGGTCATATTTGGTTAAGTCTTTTAGCTTTTCAAGTAATTTATTAGCCGTTGACACGATCGCCGAGCGATTTCTGACCTCTACAAGACACTTAGCCGCTAAAAAAAGATTGACAAACTTTTCCTCTTCACCATCTTGCGCCATTAAATAATCAAGAATCTCGCCAACGAATTTAGATTCAATCATTCCCGCAATTAGCAGTAAGACTTCATGCCAACTTTCATCTTGCCAGTGTTTGCCAAAAACTTCATTCTTAAGTTCCTCAATAGTCAGCGTTTGCGTTTCTTTAAACTGCCAGACAAACTCCCAAGCACAGAAATATTCTAAAAATGTCCGATGCACAAAAGCATAATAATCCGCACCCAGGAAACATAACATAAAGTTGCGAGTCCGTAGTTGATTAATCATCACCCGCGCCGCTTCTCTGGGTTTATCAAATTCTATGGTTTTGAGATAATCAGTCAGAACTTTGACTAAATCATTTTCATTAATCAAATTACCAGCCAAACCTTTATCACCAGTTTGCATAAGATAAGCAACCTGACGCAGCATCGCTTGCTTATCTTTATAATCAATCGTCTTGGGATCTAACCTCTTATCTTCTGTCAAAGCGCGTTCCACATCCCATTGATGCAGCAACACCCGCGATGCTTGATCGTAAAGTGTAGCTCTATCTCTTGGTAGCTCTTGATTCCGATTAAGAATTGCCATCATCGTCAACAGCAGAGGATTTCCCGCCAATTCTGTAATAGATTTGGAAGCTGCAATTCCTCTTTGTAGCCGTTCCCGTTTTCTCACCTTATCTGCTACATCGGTAAAAGTTAACTCATGCCAACGGTTGATAAAATCCTGAATTTGTTCTGAGTCTAAATCTTGTAATATAAAGTGGCGAAACTCAGCATTAAGCAATCGTTGCGGTTTATAGCCAATAATCCGAGAAGTGACAATTACCTGCACATCAGGATATTCATTAGTAAAGCGATGAATATCAGTAATTACATCCTCTCGATTACCAAGGTGAAAGACCTCATCTAAACCATCAAACATCACCAAGGCATTACCAGCTTTTAATTGTTTATCTAGTTCAAGCTGATTGAGATGATGAACAGCACCACTACATTGATGAAAAAATTCTAGAAAATTATTGCATTCTTTATCTTCCCGTCGCCGCATATAAGTGCGTAATTCAATTAGCAAGGGAATTGGTAATGAGATAACATTATCCAGTGGTGACTCAGCCCAAGTCAAAGCCAGAAATTGCAACAATGTAGACTTACCTGAACCAGGATCGCCCAAAATCACAAGATATTTATAATCTTGCTTTTTATTGACAACATCTAAAACTGAACGGATCGGCTGTTCAAAATAAACCCGTTTGTGGCGTTCTAATTCTTCTAATTCCACTTCTGCTTCTATTTGGTTGCTTTCTCGCAGCCGTCTAAGATGTTCTTTCGGCAGTTCGTGAACTTGTGGTAATACTTGATGAGCTTCCCGGACATTTTGAGCAGTAAAAATCCGCCATAATTTCAGTTCGTTATAAGCATACCCGCTAGTATCTAAGCTATCTAATTTGAGATTGCCATAGCGTTCGCGGATTCCTTCTTGATATTTAACTAAATTAAAATCTACAATAACACCAGCAATCTCTTTGGTATTTATTTCAATATCAGATAACTTTTGTAATTCAAGGATATGGTGTAATTCTTTTGAATCTCAAAGAAGTTCTTGGACTTGTGTTAAATACTGTTCTGTAAGTGATTGCCAGTTAAACTTAGATGGCAGAGGTTTTAATTGCAGCCTATTCCAACTATCTTCTAGGGTTTTAGCGTCTAGAGAATCACAATTAATATCAAAAGCCTTACTAAGAATTTCTGTAACTGACTTATCGCTGATAAATTTCTGGATGTCTTTGGTGTACTCTTTAATCTCAGTTTCAGCAAGTTTGCAACGAACCTTTAACTGCTGCTGCATGAGTTGCAAAAATTCCTTTAACGCTTTACCAGCAGCAATTTCTATGTCTTCCTTCTTAAGTTTCTGGAAAATCTTGCCAGGGATGCCTTTTAATAAATCTTTAGCCCAATCTTTAGCAGCATCCTTGGCTAAGTCTTCCAGAATGGGTTTAAAAATCAATCCGGCGGCCTGAGTTACACCCCAAATAGCTAACCAGTCCAGCATAATACTCGCTTCTGTTGAGATTTTGATTACGAGTATATCCACTAGCTGGAGTAATGTTTCCAGATTTCAGGGTTATTGCAGAAATATCACAGGTATCTGAAGAACCTCTCTCTAAATCTCTCTCCTTTTAGGCTACGGTGTACACACAAGTCTTATAAAGTTGTCTAACAGTGTTTCGATCCCCCCTAACCCCCCTTAAAAAGGGGGGAAATTTCTTCAAGTCCCCCTTTTTAAGGGGGATTTAGGGGGATCAGATGATTTGTGTGTACACCGTAGCCTAAAAGGAGAGAGACTTTGAATTTTTCCCCGTTTCCGCGTCGGGAAGGGGGTTAGGTTTCGCCTTGGTTTTTTAGATCATTGCTAACTGCACACTGCACCTACGCAATTTTCCTGCACAATTACTCCAGCTATAACCACGAGCTGCCGCTAATTATACCAAGGGATATGTGCGCTCAATTACCAAACAGATTTTACCAGGCTCAATCAATTCTTTGAGAAAAACCAAGTCTTGAGCGCTTATAGTTTTTCAAATACCAATTTGGCTTATTGATAGGAGATTAACGCTGTAAGACTTTCTCTACAAGGTTTTGCGGCTGTGTGTAATGGTGATAATTCTGTTGGTTTTGAGGACTATTTTAGTTGGAAAGAGCGATCGCTATGCCTTTCTTTGCAACTCTTGATTCACCCATTTTTTGATGAGTTAGGAAAGATAATAGTATATGTACTATATAAAGATATTTAACGAAGTGTTTTCAAAAACAAGTACCCTGAGTATCTTTGTTCTGACTCTCGGAAAAATCGGCTAGCCGAGAGTTACGTGTGAGATACATCACTACCAGGCTAGAGAAAAGTTAAGAATGGTTATGTTTTCCCTAAACCAAATACCAATGTTCAAACGCATATTATCTGCGTCGCTAGTTAGTTTGATCCCTTCAGTTGCTAGTTTAATATCCTTAGAGGTTTTTTCCCCCGCAGCGTTGGGTCAACCGCCTGCTGCGTCTGTTGAAACCAAGCTGAAAGTGCCTAGTAGCATGAACTATGCACCCTTCAATATTAACCGTTACTTGAAAGTACCCCCCAACTTCTCCATCGCTGTTTATGCTCGCATTAACAAAGCTCGCTTTATGGCAGTTGCTCCAAATGGGGATCTTCTAGTATCACAACCCAGTACGAATAAAGTATTAATTGTCCGGTCAAATGGCAGCAAAGACCCAATTATTTCTGACTTCGTAACGGGTCTACGCAAGCCACACGACATTGTGTTTCATAAAATAAACAACACCACATACGTTTATATCTCTGAAACTCATCAAATTAATCGCTTTATCTACAACTCTGGAGACTTAACCGCAAAAAATCGTCAAATCGTTGTAACTGGTTTACCAGACAGCAGCACATCTGAACTTAAAGGCGCTTATGGTCACGAACTGAAAAACATCGCCCTTGATGCCAATCACAAACTGTATGTATCCATCGCCTCTACCTGCAATGCCTGCAAAGAAGATACTGTTAGTAACCCAGTGCGTGGTGCAGTTTACCAGTACAACGCAGATGGAAGCAATCGGCGGCTGTTTGCCCAAGGCTTACGTAATGCCGAAGGATTAGCATTCTTGCCTAACACAAATGACCTTTGGGTAGTTGTTAATAATCGAGATAACATCGCCTATCCCTTCAACGATGGCAGTGGCAATTACGGTAAGATTATCCCTTCCTACGTGGACAACCACCCACCAGAGGAGTTTACGCGAGTCCGAGATGGTGGTAACTACGGTTGGCCTTTTTGCAACCCCAATCCTGATACTTCAAATGGCATGAACAATATGCCCTTTGACCGCGACTATGAGTTCAATGCTAATGGCAAGGTTAATTGCAATGCAATGGACAGGATTAGCAAGGGTATCCAAGCCCATTCCGCTCCCTTGGGACTAACATTCCTACAAAATACCAACTTTCCCAGCCAGTACTCAAATGGTGCAGTGGCGGGGCTGCATGGTTCATGGAATCGACAGAAGAAAACGGGTTACAAAATAGCTTACTTTCCCTGGAACAATAGCACAAAGACTCCAGGGCAGGAGATGGATTTAGTCAACGGCTGGCTAGTTCCAGGAACACAAGAAATCTGGGGGCGACCCGTAGACATGGTAGTCGATCAACAAGGTAATTTGTTAATTTCGGATGATTATAGCGGCGCCATCTACAAGCTCTCCTACACGCCGTCAGCAAAGGTGGTTAAGGTCTACAGAGATGCTAATTTTGCTGGAGTTTCCCAGTCTTTTCCTACAACTCTAGGAGTATACAAAGCCAACCAAGGTGACTTAAAGGTTGTGGGAAACGACACTATTAGCTCGTTAAGTGTACCACCAGGTACCGTAGTACGTGTCTGCCAACATGAAACTGGTGGTCGATGCCGTGAGTTTAGCGCTGGTGATTATAAATCCGTTGGGGCTGACTTCGATAACATAATCTCGTTTATAGAAGTTAAGTAGCACCACTCGCCGGATTTGAAATTTTGCCCCTTTCCAAAACGGGAAGGGGGTTTTTCGTTAAGGTTTGTAGTGAGCAATTCAGAAAATTCATTGCGATCGCTCAATCATGTTAGATTATAGTTTGTTGTTTCTCTTAAACACAAAATCCGACAGTTTCCTACCCATCTCCTCATTGTGGGAATGAAAAAAAAGGAGTTAAAAGTTAAGTTTTTTGAAAATTATGTGCAGCAATATATCTATTTCCATTGCCTCATATCGCTTATCAGATAAGACTTATAACCACAATTGAATATCATTGTCAAAGCAAAAATTAAATAAATATGAATTGCATTTTTACCCTGAAAAAAATGATATGTTAGATACAGAATTGAATTTCGCACGTTTCTGGAGTAGAACGATATAGACTACTCCAGTTTTTCACCCTCAAACCCTTGGCATTTACTGCTTTTGACTGAATTTGAGGGCAGTCTGAGTACACATTTAAATAACCCAAACCCAGTTACAAGTAGATTAAATTCCTTACTGGGATTGGGTTTTGACTGAGTACAAAGAAATCCTGAACCCCTATCTATAAACACTAGAACCCCAACCAAAAAATACTAGAACCCCTACCCGAAAAAAACTTTTTTAATTCTTGTAATGCTTGAAGAATTAGGTTTTTTAGTATCTGAGTACAAAAGTAATAAATCCAATAAATTCTATCCTAGATAGACATATCGCTTAGCTTCAAGACGGCTGATATAAATCTTTTATCGCCAATCACTTAACGCTCTGAAACAAAACAAAGCGAAAAGTGAGTGGAGGGATGAGATAGCACCATGCCTGAAGTGAAGAGAAGTCGCGGCTGTAAGCACAAATTCTACCCAAGAACCGAACGTTGACACACACCAGCCGAACATCAGATATCTATCGCCTGCTTTACTTGAAAACAAGTCGCCCTCACCCAAGGGTTTGCAGGCAGTGTGGAAGACGCGACTTCAATTCTGGGCATGAAAGAGTAGCAACAGCATCTCCCACAGTGGCAGCCGAGTCCACCGACCTTTTTGCGAAATTCAATGACATCACCGTCTACACGACTCCTCAACTCTAACGCTACGGAATCGCCAACCCAAGCAAAATCCGGTGGTTGCGGCTGCGACAGCACCAGCAGCACCACCGTGGAAAGGGACGAAAAGCTCCAAGAACGCATTGCTAAACATCCCTGCTACAGCGAAGACGCTCATCACCACTACGCTCGGATGCACGTTGCAGTTGCACCAGCTTGCAACATCCAATGCAACTATTGCAACCGCAAATATGATTGCGCTAACGAAAGCCGTCCTGGAGTAGTTAGCGAATTGCTAACACCAGAAGAAGCCGCACACAAAGCTTTAGTCATTGGTGGTAAGATTCCCCAAATGACAGTTGTGGGAATTGCCGGCCCTGGCGACCCATTGGCGAACCCAGAAAAAACTTTCCGCACATTTGAGTTGATTGCAGCGCAAGCACCAGACATCAAGCTGTGCTTATCAACCAATGGTTTAATGCTGCCAGACTACATTGATCGCATTAAACAATTAAATATAGATCACGTAACGATCACCATTAACATGGTAGATCCAGAGATCGGTGCTAAGATTTATCCTTGGGTTCACTACAGACGCAAGCGTTATAGAGGCATTGAAGGCGCAAGAATTCTCCACGAAAGACAGATGGAAGGATTGCAAGCCCTAAAAGACGCTGACATCTTGTGCAAAGTCAACTCCGTGATGATTCCCGGAATTAATGACCATCACTTAGTCGAAGTGAATCGAGTCATCCGTGAAAAAGGTGCATTCTTGCACAACATCATGCCATTGATTTCTGCACCAGAACATGGCACACACTTCGGTTTAACTGGTCAACGCGGCCCCACACCCAAAGAACTCAAAGAAGTTCAAGACAACTGCTCTGGTAACATGAAAATGATGCGTCACTGTCGCCAGTGCCGCGCCGATGCAGTCGGATTGTTGGGAGAAGACCGCAGCCAAGAGTTTTCCAAAGAGAAATTCTTGGAAATGGCTCCCGAATATGACATGGAACAACGCGCTACTGTCCACGAAGGAATTGAGAAGTTTAAAGAAGAACTTAAAGTAGCCAAAGATAAAGCGCTAGCTGGTAAGAAAGTTGCCAATAGTCCGAAAGTTTTAGTTGCAGTAGCAACCAAAGGCGGCGGATTAGTTAACCAACACTTCGGTCATGCGAAAGAATTCCAAATTTACGAAGTGGGTGGAAACGAAGTTCGCTTTATCGGTCATCGCAAAATTGACCAGTACTGCCAAGGTGGATACAGCGAAGAAGCTTCTTTTGAGCATATTATGAAAGCGATCGCAGATTGCAAAGCAGTTTTAGTCTCCAAGATTGGTAACTGTCCTCAAGAAAAATTGCAAGAAGCTGGAATCAAGACTGTTGAAGCTTACGACGTAATTGAAAAGGTTGCTTTGGAGTTCTACGAGCAATACGTTAAGGAATTAGGGAATAACGAATAGGGCATGGGGCATAGGGCATGGGGCATGGGATAAGAATTATCCTCAATGCCCTCCCCTAAACCCAATCCTCAATGCCCAATGCCCAATGCCCAATGCCCCATTCCCCAAAAGGAGAATAAATCATGGCTTACAAAATTCTTACTAGCCAGTGTATTTCCTGCAATCTTTGTCTAACGGTATGTCCCACAAATGCAGTTAAAGTGGTTGACGGACAGCACTGGATTGACCCTGAACTTTGTACAAACTGCGTTGGTAGCATTCATACCATGCCTCAGTGTAAAGCTGGTTGTCCCACCTGCGACGGTTGCGTTAAGCAGCCTAGCGATTACTGGGAAGGCTGGTTTGCTAATTACAACCGCGTAGTCGCTAAATTAACAAATAAACAAGATTACTGGGAACGTTGGTTTAACTGCTATTCCCAGAAATACTCGGAACAGTTGCAAAAGCGCCAACCCCAAAAAATGGCAGCAGAAGCTTAAATAATTCGTAATTCTTAATTGAAGACAACAATGCAAAATAACTGCATCTATCTCGATAATAATGCCACCACTAAGGTAGACCCAGAAGTTATAGAGGTAATGCTACCTTACCTGACGGATTATTACGGCAATCCCTCCAGTATGCATACTTTTGGTGGGCAAGTCGGTAAAGCAGTGAGAACAGCAAGAGAACAACTTGCAGCCATCCTGGGAGCCGATGAGTCAGAAATTGTCTACACAAGTTGCGGTACTGAAGGAGATAACGCGGCGATTCGAGCCGCACTGTTAGCGCAACCAGAAAAGCGACACATCGTCACCACCCAAGTTGAACATCCAGCAGTACTCAATGTCTGCAAACAATTAGAAACCCAAGGTTATAGTGTTACCTATCTATCAGTAAATAATCAAGGGCAGCTGGATCTAGATGAACTAGAAGCTTCCTTGACGGGTAACACCGCCCTGGTGACAATTATGTATGCTAATAATGAAACCGGAACGATTTTCCCAATTGAGCAAATTGGGTTGCGTGTCAAAGAATATGGCGCTATCTTCCATGTAGATGCGGTGCAAGCAGTGGGAAAAATCCCGTTGAATATGAAAACTAGCACCGTGGATATGTTAACTCTGTCTGGTCATAAGCTACACGGGCCCAAAGGAATTGGTGCTTTATATATTCGGCGTGGGGTTCGGTTCCGTCCCTTCATGATTGGGGGACACCAAGAACGCGGACGTAGAGCGGGAACAGAGAATGTTCCAGCAATTATTGCCTTGGGCAAAGCTGCGGAACTAGAACTGTTACACTTAGAAGAAGCGACCGCAAGAGAAAGAAAGCTGCGCGATCGCCTCGAACAAACTTTACTAGCTAAAATTCCCGATTGTGTAGTTAATGGCGACGTTACGCAGAGATTGCCAAACACAACCAATATCGGCTTCAAGTACATCGAAGGTGAAGCAATTCTACTGTTATTGAACAAATACGGCATCTGTGCATCATCCGGTTCTGCTTGCACCTCCGGTTCTCTCGAACCCTCCCACGTCCTGCGGGCAATGGGCTTACCCTACACAACTTTGCACGGTTCAATTCGCTTCAGTCTTTGTCGCTACACCACCGAAGCCGAAATCGATCAAGTAATAGAGGTAATGCCCAGTATTGTAGAACGTTTACGCGCCCTCTCACCCTTCAAAAATGATGATGCGGGTTGGTTGCAAGGACAAGAACAAGCACTGGCGCATCGTTAGGGACTGGGAAAAAATGGGAAAAGGTTAAAGGGTAAAGGGTAAAGGAATGATTTTTCCCCTTCCCCATTACCCTTCCCCAATCCCCCCACTCATAACTCAGCATTCAGCACTCAGCACTCAGCACTTAATAATATGTGGGACTACACCGATAAAGTATTAGAACTGTTTTACGATCCCAAGAATCAGGGAGAAATTGAAGAAACGGGCGAAGTTGGAGTTAAGGTTGCAACGGGAGAAATCGGCAGCATTGCTTGCGGCGATGCTCTGAGATTGCACCTGAAAGTGGAAGTAGAATCTGATAAGATTCTAGATGCTCGCTTTCAAACCTTTGGTTGTACTAGTGCGATCGCATCTTCTAGTGCATTAACCGAAATGGTCAAAGGTTTAACCTTAGATGAAGCTCTGAAAGTGTCCAACAAAGACATTGCAGATTACCTGGGTGGTTTGCCAGAAGCAAAGATGCATTGCTCTGTGATGGGACAAGAAGCGCTAGAAGCCGCTATTTACAATTATCGTGGCATACCTCTAGCTACCCACGATGATGACGATGAAGGCGCATTAGTTTGCAGTTGCTTTGGCATCAGCGAATCTAAGATTCGTCGCGTGATTCTAGAAAATCATCTCACGGATGCCGAACAAGTAACAAATTATGTAAAAGCTGGTGGCGGATGCGGTTCCTGTCTGGCGAACATTGATGATATTATTAGATCAGTTCAACAGGAATACGCCTCACCTGCTCTCAACAATTACGGCGTAAAAGTTGCCACAGAAATTGTTACATCTAAGGAACGAGCGCTAACAAACGTCCAAAAGATTGCTCTAATTCAAAAGGTTCTTGATGAAGAAGTCAGACCCGTACTCATTGCAGACGGGGGAGATGTAGAACTCTATGATGTAGAAGGCGATCGCGTTAAAGTTGTACTGCAAGGTGCTTGCGGTTCCTGTTCTAGTAGTACAGCAACTCTCAAAATTGCGATCGAAGCCAGATTACAAGATCGTGTCAGCAAGAGCCTTGTAGTCGAAGCAGTTTAGGAATTGCTGTAGGACTTAACGTATTCTACAAATACGCTCTAATATGCATTCAGCCAGGAACGGAAAGTAGGATTTGAACCATATAATTGTCTCCACATCAATGCTTCAATCCTACCGACAACTGATAGCTAAATTAGCTATGACGGCTAACAGCATATAGGCAAAAAGATTAAGCGCCTACTTGCAAATTTCATCATCCAACTCGCTTCAAAGGAACAGGATATGAGCACATTGTACGACAACATTGGTGGACAACCAGCTATTGAACAAGTAGTAGATGAACTCCACAAACGCATTGCCACAGACAGCACTCTCAACACATTTTTTGCTGGTACAGATATGGCAAAGCAACGTAATCATCTAGTTGCTTTCTTATCTCAAATATTTGAGGGGCCAAAGCAATACGGCGGTCGTCCAATGGACAAAACCCACGCTGGAATGAATCTACAGCAACCACACTTCGATGCGATCGCCAAGCATCTCGGCGAAGCAATGGCTGTGCGTGGCGTGTCAGCAGAAAACACCAAAGCTGCACTAGATCGCGTCACAAATATGAAGGGCGCTATTTTGAACAAGTAATAGGACTTATGCATTGATTGTTGACAAATAACAACATCAAGTCCTATTGAATCTTGCAAGCTGAAACACATTATGACGTATTTGTAAATTGCGTAATTTTCTTTGTTCTTTGTCAAAACAAATGACAAAGGACAAAGGACAAAAACCAAAAGAAAAAAATTTTAACGAGGAAGATCGATGAACTTACTGTCAATAATTTTGGCTGTGGAGCGATCGCCCCCAGCAGGCATTTATGCCAACGCTACCAACGATGCTCTACACGCGCTCACTACTGTCGCTCAACTGGCGTGAACGCAACTGACAAACGCACAGACCCACCAACCAACCAATTGCAGGGAAACAAGAACCATGACAGACGAAAACATTAGACAGATAGCTTTCTACGGTAAGGGCGGTATCGGTAAATCTACCACCTCCCAAAACACCTTAGCAGCTATGGCAGAAATGGGTCAACGCATCCTTATCGTCGGTTGCGACCCTAAAGCTGACTCCACCCGTTTGATGCTGCACAGCAAGGCTCAAACAACCGTTCTTCACCTCGCCGCAGAACGTGGTGCAGTAGAAGATATCGAACTCGAAGAAGTAATGCTAACCGGTTTCCGTAACGTTCGTTGCGTAGAATCTGGTGGTCCAGAACCCGGTGTAGGTTGCGCCGGTCGTGGTATCATCACCGCCATCAACTTCTTAGAAGAAAACGGTGCTTACCAAGACCTAGACTTCGTATCTTACGACGTATTAGGTGACGTTGTGTGCGGTGGTTTCGCAATGCCTATCCGTGAAGGTAAAGCACAAGAAATCTACATCGTGACATCAGGTGAAATGATGGCGATGTATGCTGCTAACAACATTGCTCGTGGTGTTCTTAAGTATGCTCACACTGGTGGCGTGCGTTTGGGTGGTTTGATTTGTAACAGCCGTAACACTGACCGGGAAATCGAATTGATCGAAACCTTGGCAAAACGGTTGAACACCCAAATGATTCACTACGTACCCCGCGACAACATTGTTCAACACGCTGAATTGCGCCGTATGACCGTTAACGAGTACGCACCAGAAAGCAACCAAGCTAACGAATATCGGACATTGGCTACCAAGATCATCAACAACAAAAACCTGGCTATTCCTACACCCATCGAAATGGAAGAACTAGAAGAATTGTTGATTGAATTCGGTATTCTCGAAAGCGAAGAAAATACTGCTAAGTTAGTTGCTCAGACTGCTGCTGAATAAAGCTCCTGTAGTCAAGTAGTAGCTGCTAAGAAATAACGATTTAGCACAAGGAAAAAGGAAGAGTTTCATATCTTACCTTTTCCTCTCTCTCTTGCATCTCCCCCCTAATCTTAGAGGGGACTCCTAGTCCCCCTATGCCCCCGATCCTTACGAGTCACAGAGGCTAAATATGACACCTCCAGAAAATCAAAACATCATCGAAGAAAGAAAAGAACTAATTAAAGAAGTTCTAGACGCTTACCCCGATAAAGCTAAGAAAAAACGGGAAAAGCACTTAAGTGTATACGAAGAAGGTAAGTCCGATTGCGGCGTTAAGTCTAACATCAAATCCCTTCCTGGGGTAATGACCGCTCGTGGTTGTGCTTACGCCGGTTCTAAAGGTGTGGTTTGGGGTCCTATTAAGGACATGATCCACATCAGCCACGGGCCTGTAGGTTGCGGTTACTGGTCTTGGTCTGGTCGTCGTAACTACTACATCGGCACCACAGGTATTGATACCTTTGGTACCATGCACTTCACCTCTGACTTCCAAGAAAGAGATATCGTGTTCGGTGGTGACAAGAAACTTGTCAAGCTAATCCAAGAACTAGATGTACTTTTCCCTCTCAACCGTGGTGTTTCCATTCAATCTGAATGCCCCATTGGTCTAATTGGGGATGACATCGAAGCAGTAGCTCGGAAGACATCGAAAGAAATCGGCAAGCCAGTTGTACCTGTACGTTGCGAAGGCTTCCGGGGTGTTTCCCAATCATTGGGACACCACATCGCTAATGACATGGTTCGTGACTGGGTTTTCACCAGATCAGACCAAGCTAAGAAAGACGGTACACTCAAGTTTGAAGGTACTCCTTATGATGTAGCCATCATTGGTGACTACAACATCGGTGGAGATGCTTGGGCTAGCCGCATCCTGTTAGAAGAAATCGGCTTGCGCGTAGTCGCTCAGTGGTCAGGTGATGGCACCATCAACGAAATGTTGATGACCCCCAATGTGAAGATGAACCTCATCCACTGTTACCGGTCGATGAACTACATCAGCCGTCACATGGAAGAAGCTTATGGTATACCCTGGTTGGAATACAACTTCTTCGGCCCCACCAAGATTGCTGAATCTTTACGGGAAATCGCTTCCAAGTTTGACGAAACAATCCAAGCAAATGCTGAGAAAGTTATCGCCAAGTATCAACCCACAATGGATGCGGTAGTTGCTAAGTACCGCCCCCGTTTGGATGGTAAGACTGTTGCCATCATGGTTGGTGGTCTACGTCCTCGCCACGTTGTCCCAGCTTTCCAAGACTTGGGCATGAAGATGATTGGTACAGGTTATGAGTTCGCTCATAATGACGACTACAAACGTACCACTCACTACATCGAAAACGGCACCATCGTTTATGACGACGTTACCGCTTACGAATTCGAGGAATTTATCAAAGCGCTGAAGCCTGACCTAGTAGCTTCTGGTGTGAAAGAGAAGTACGTCTTCCAAAAGATGGGTCTACCTTTCCGTCAAATGCACTCTTGGGATTACTCCGAACCTAGCGATCGCTCCTCAACATCATATAATGCAAGGTTTTTTGGCGGCGGGAGAAAAAAGAGTCTATTTCTAGCCTAAATGCAAGTTGCAGCGTTATTTAGGAACAATCTGCTTTGATGCTTTAGACAGTATAACTCTTATGAAGTCTGGTTTTTAGATTTTGCTTGCATTTTGCTTAAATAATAACTGTAAAATGAAAGACTATTTATAATGACGATTTTTTAGATTAAATGGTGCGATCGGCTTCACTTAACAATATGATGATTGAGGAATAGGGAGTACGATTAGTAAAAGCAAGAATAATTCATCTAGGGTATGTCAAACCTAACTTTGCTTTAACAGTTAAATTCATCGGCGGCAAGTTATCTTCGCAACTTTGCTAGCATCTCTATTCTGTCCACTGCACCAAAGTGCTGGGCTACTGAATCTAGAGTCAAACTTCAATTTTACTTCTCTATCCAAGTTTTATCGAGAATCTCCCTCAAATTATTTTGACTTTGATAAGACGTAGATTTTGGTAGTGAGATGTAAAGTCTATCTTGCTCCAAGCAATACTCAACAAACCACCTAATGATATTTCGCCAATCTTGACCAGTTAGCTTTTCGTTCTTCATGAATAGCGCTCTATTTTTTGAAATATATTCCTGGCTGACAACGGGAGTCATTAATGCCATCTCACTCATATATATACCTTCTTTATCATCAGTGACAAACTCGTAATGGATACGTCCACAATGGGTTATTTTTACTCTTTGGGACTCATAAATATTTGTATCTGTTGGGTCGTAAGGTTCAATAAGACGGTAATCAAGAAGAGCCTTGAGATTTTCCTTGACAAGAGTTCGACTTACAGTAGTAGGCTCAAAGTAATTTAGAATGTCTTCTACAGAACGGTATATCTTTTCTGGTTCTAAAGTCTCAGAATAAACGTCCATCAGGAGCCGAAGAACTGATAATCGAAGAAGTGGACTTGTAACAGCATTGGAGCCAACCTCGAAAAGATTTAAGATGAAACTGCTATCTTGTTGATAAAAATGATTGTAGTCTCCTAGTAAAAGAGCCTTTTTTATATTTAGACGCTGTGGACGGAATTTTTGACCAATAGCATAAGCTTTAACCAATTCAGAAATATCTATAATTGGTGAAGTAATAATTCTCTGAGCGATTTGAAGCCCTCTACGAATATCAAAGTTGGCAAGCCATCCAACCATACGTCCTACATAATCTTCATTGACAAATATGTCTTCTACAGACAAAGCAAACGCTGTAACATCTGAGATCGATAAACGAATTCCCTTTTTAGTGAAATATTCTCTGCTAGTTTCAGTGTCTTCTTGAGCTTTTAGCTTAATAAATTCAACACGTTTGGTAAGAACTTCTTTTGTCGAAGGTACTGGCAGATAAAAGTCTCGGTGGTCATAAGATTGTAGTGGACCTGATTTTGAAAGCTGCCAAACAGTACGATCAGTTATAGGACAAATAATAAACGAAAAGCATTCTCTATAAATTGATTGTGCAAATTGAAAGACAGACTCTTGAAAGGTTTGTGCAAAATGATCAGTATTGTCAAATACAATACAAGGCATCAACTTCCTAGAAGCAATTGAGTTTTTAAGCAGTTTTCTAACATATTCCTGGGGTTGTTTTACGATTAAATTACTTATCAATTCGCCAAACTTTTCTTTGAAAGCATCCTTGTCTCGTTGATATAAAGGTTTATACTCTCCATCACTCCATCTTTTATATTCAGAAAAGAAAATTCCTTGAAGGTCGTCATAGGTAGGATAGCCATCTTTAAAAAGGTTAATCTCTAATTCGCTTTTTAACTTATCAGTGAGCCAGTCTGAGATTGTAGCTATATTTCCATCCGAATTTGCTACATCAATGCGAAGAAATAAGCAATCTTCACGCAATTTTCTATTTAAAATTAACCGGAAGAATCGGCTGATAAAAGTAGATTTTCCTGCACCTTTATTTCCTATGATTAAAACAAATTCGCCCTTTTGTAGTTCTATTGCACTCCGAATTTGATCTTCTAACTCTGCTCCTTTGTCTGAGTTAACAATGTCAATTCTATTCAATAAGTTACTTGTAATCTTTTCCAAACTTTCATCTGCTGCACGACTCTCTTTTGATTCCACAAAACACTTCGCAAGCATATCAGGATCGTCACCCGAAATAGTGCTAAAGAAGTTCCGGTAAATACCTTCTAAATCTCTCAGCAATGGAGCTTTTTGAAGCAAGCGTCTCTCAGATAAGCCTGTGACTGCCTCTAGAATCTCATTTTGACTAACCTGCAAACCTTCAGCTTCGTGAACATGAACTTGATATAAATTTGCAAGCATTCCTTCTGAGGAAAATAGGTCATAGAATACAGCAAAGTTTTGCTGAATAGCTTTAAAACTTGGGAATACTATCGCTTTTCCTTCTTTTGGGGGTAATCCGTCCGTGCGAACAGCCCAGAATCCTATCCACTCAATACCTGTTGTTAACGCTGAGAATAAAACAGCTGTGTCTGTACAATAGCGTTTTGCTTGTTCTAATCCTTCAGTTGCCGACTGGAGGGCTGGTCCACTAACTTTATACCAAGCCATACGTGGTTGACGAGTATCAATCAATAGCTTAGAAGTGCGCTTGGCTTCTACTACAAGTCTGTTACGGCCTCCAGCAGATAGTAAATAGTCAACATAACCAGATTCTGTATGAGGTTCAGTCCTTATTCCTTGCCTATCCCAGCCCAAAACCTCAATTAATATACGGTCGATAATATGAAGTCGTGTATCTTGCTCAGTCTCAAGCGGGGTATTACTTTGAGTCAGTTCCTGACATAAGTTATCAAACCGTTCCTTTGCTAAATCAATATTCATAAACACGAACTCACGAGAAAGTATTAGCTTGAACTGGTTTTAGAGTGTAACTTACTTCTGAAAGCTTTGCCTGTGATCGCCCAAATTTGACAACATTTAGAGATTATGTGTGATACGAACAAGAAGTAGACAGTTGTTGCGATGTCTGCGACGGGCTTCGCCTACGCCCTCAGCGAAGACAATAAACTAGGTGATCGCATTAAACCGTCCAATCCTCAATTACAGCAGTTTTCGATCAAACCCGCCACAAAAATAAATCCTAAAACAAAGCCCAGTATTGCTTTAAGTTGTGGCATGTTTGATTGCAATTCGCTGTAAGAATCCGGGTACTTTGCTGAAATCCCTATGATTGCGTGTTAATAAAACTAATTTACGAGATAGTGCGATCGCCCCAGTTCGACAACACGCCACTGTATATTTATACTGGGTGAAGTTAAGCGATCGCCCCAACTTGACAACATACCACTGCATATTTATAGATGATATGTGCGATGCACAGAATTTAGATATCGCTCTGAGTGGCGATTGCGATCGTTCAATACTGAACCTGCATTATCAACCAGATGGATTGGCAACTCCCACAAACCCACATTTTGTAATGCAACTTTGCAAAAATAGGAAGACCCACTACTAACCCCATTCGAGATACAATATTGATGTATTGTGTTTTTTAACCCTAGAAGGAAACTTATGGCAAAAATAAAAAACAATGCACAGCTAACTTTCAACGAAGTTGAACTTGAAGAACTCTCCGATGCAGAGATGAAATGGGTGATTGGAGGGGCATCGGTGGCTTCAGTGCCGCAGTTTAAAGTACCGCAGTTCCAAATGCCGCAGTTCCAACTCCCTCAATTTGATTTCCAACTCCCTCAATTTGATTTCCAACTACCCGAGTTCCAAATACCGCAGATTCAACTGCCCAAGTTCCAAATGCCCGAATTTAATTAGTCTCTGCTTCACTTGCCTGCACTTTGATTTCAGCAATTTGTCACGAACTTTCATACTTAGGGCTTAAATCTTAGTTTCAATAGTATCAAAATCATAAGGCTCGATAAACTTCAATCAACTTCTGTCACTTCCGGCGTTCTGTACTTAGTATTGTTTTCAAAGCAATTGCTCTCAAGCTATGTAATTGACTAATTTTTGACAGAACTATCCCCAGAATAAAAATTGGTTTGGAGAATGAGCTATAGGCGATGTCTACGACGGGCTACACCTACGCAACACCTATAGATAACGTTTGCCATATTCAATTATTAGCGAGAAGTTGTAGCTCAATACACTTGAGGGACAAAGAACTGCTCATTACGAGGAGCGCGAACATAATCCTCAGCCACAGGTCTAGAGGGAAGCTCTAAGGGAGGAGGTGTCATATCTTCGTAAGGAACTTTGCTCAACAAATGATGAATGCAGTTGAGCCGCGCCCTTCTTTTATCATCTGCTTCAATTGTAAACCAGGGGGCTTCTGGAATATTTGTGTAAGCAAACATGGTATCTTTTGCTTTGGAGTATTCTACCCAGCGATCGCGTGATTCCAAATCCATTGGGCTAAGTTTCCAGCGCCTTGCTGGGTCGTGACTGCGAGAGAGAAAGCGTTCCTCTTGTTCATCATCGCTGACGGAGAACCAGTACTTGATTAAAACAATGCCCGATCGCACCAGCATTCGTTCAAATTCCGGGCAAGATTGCATGAATTCTTGATATTCTGCTTCAGTACAAAAACCCATCACCCGTTCAACTCCGGCTCGGTTGTACCAACTGCGATCAAACAGAACAATTTCGCCTGCTGTGGGAAGATGTTGCACGTAGCGCTGAAAATACCACTGAGTTTTCTCGCGATCGGAAGGAGTTCCCAGAGCAACTACACGACAGCCACGAGGATTGAGTGGATCGGCAATGCGTTTAATTACTCCTCCTTTGCCAGCAGCATCGCGCCCTTCAAATATGACGACAACCCGATAGCCAGTGTGCTTAATCCAGTATTGCATTTTGACTAGCTCAATCTGGAGTTGCTCTAGTTCAGTTTCAAAAGTCTTTTTGGGAATTTTCTTAGCAAAAACTTCTGTGCTACCATCAAAAATCCGTTTGGATTTTTTAGCTTTTTTCTTGTCTTTTGCCTTTACTAGTTTTTCTATTAAGTCTGGAGTGGGTTGAACTAGACCAATATTTTGCTGGTTTTTCACTTCATCAATTGACATCGCACTGACTCCATGCCATTGAATCGGCATAATTAGAGTTTATCTATCAAGTATATATTTTAATACTGACTAAGCGTAAATATACACATTTGAAAGTATTCTGACATCAAAGATGTAAAACCAACAAGCTAATGACTAAAGTCAATGGCAGTAAAACATATAAGTACATCAACCTTTTGCTAACTTACTTTATTATACAGATTGGGTTAGGCGCGATCGCAAACATTTTTCACAATTAAATTTATCAATACGCGAGCTAACCCAACTCTCAATCTTTAATAACTAAATTATTGCGGATTCATCCGAATCAAGTCCGTTAAAATACTATCCAAGCTGCCGTTAACTTGAATTCGATCAATCTTTTCTGCAATCCGCTCTAATACTTCGAGTTCTTTTAAACGTAATGCAACGGGGTTATCTTCCATCACTTTGGCGGTGTTTAGCATACTGCGAGTAGCAGCCGTTTCTTCTCTACGTCTGACTACGTTTGCTTGAGCGGCTTTTTCTGCCTCGACTACTTTGCTCAAGATAGTCTTAATCTCACCAGGTAAAATAATATCTTTAACACCTACAGAATCAACTTCAATTCCATAATCTGCGGCTTTCTGGCGAATGTATTCAGAGATGCTTCTATCAATTGCACCTTTATCTTCTAATAAAGCATCTAAGTTGCGTTCACCGACTGCACCACGCAAAGCAAACTGTAATTCTTTGTACAAGAAGCCGGAAATATCTGATAAGCCGTTTTTTGCTCTCAATGGGTCTTGGATGCGGAAGCCTGCGGTCAAATTCAACCGCAGAGGTACTTTATCTTTAGAGAGGATGTCTTGACCGGATACTTCCATATTTTGCAGTCGTAGGTCAATGGTTTCAGTTTGAAAAGAGCGGCCAAATAACCACCAAGCATGTACCCCTGGCGATCGCAGTCCTTGAAATTCTTGATTAATGTATACTAGTCCAACGTGTTGTGCTGGCACTTGGCAAATATGCAAACAGTTGCGACTGAGCAATTTCACTTCTGTTGAACCCTCAACCAACTCAGCCACTAAGTTAGGCTGTAACTGAGCATCTGCGCTGATATCGAGAATTTCCACTGCAACACCTTGCCAAAATAACTTGCGGCTGGTGGGTGGCAAAATAGAAATCATTTTCCCTCGATAGCGCACAATTGCAACTTGTGAAGTCTGTAATTGCACGGTTTGACAGTAGGCAGCAATAAAGTCGGGATGTTTTTCAATGAGTACGTCTTCTAGGGGAAAGTCTGGGTTAGGGATAATCCGGCTGAGAATTCGGACTGTAACATCTCTATCTACCGACCAAAAAGCATACTCTCCTGCTTCTAGAGGTCGCACAAAATTGTTTTGCAGATATAGTAAACCAATCTCAGACTCTGAGATTTGGAACTTTTTGAGTCCATTCAATGCAACTGAGCGCAATTGCTGTACAAAGGAACTAGGTAATTCCCAGCTTTCCTCTAAGTTGAATAGATGAGACTCTACCTCAATAAAACCACGCCAAAAAGCAATCAATTTATTTGGTGCAACGCTTACCCAATTCTGACCATAGCGGACTAACGCAACTTGATTGAATGCGGTTCTGATAATCAATAAATGTTCTTGTAGTTCGGCTTCATGATTTCGCAATAACAGTTCTAGGTTTTCAATTTGAGCTAATGGCTGATTCAGGTCATAAATTTTTACTTGCCAATGGCGACCAAAATATGTGTGTGTACCGGGCTGCAAAATTTTCTTAAAGTCACTGCGGTGATATAAGATGCCCATTTCGTTAGGTTTGATATAAAACGTTTGCCACATAGTGATTTGCATAAATAATTTGTCTGATAGGTTAAGTAAGTTAGGCAATTACAACTAGCTAAAAAGATTAGAACAACACATTTATAACCTTGCTTGAATCCAAATACCACTGGTGTATCACAGCTTAAGTACTGGAGTAGACAAAATTCATTTTGAGGTTCTTTAGGCTTTACATCCCTTTAAACAGAAGCTAAAAGATTAGTTTTGATAGTTTGTACTACTATATACTACAAAAAATTTATTTACTCTGCCAGTGCAGGTTTTTACAGTTCCGGTGCGGACAAAAGCTTCTCCAAAGCTGGATTAAGATTGCTGTTACTTTTCTCAAATTGCTCAATGGCAATCTAAAAAAGATAACCGCGCTCAAATATGCCGTTCACTTTGCCAATCCAGAATTCCCAAAGGAAAACCAGATGTAGGAAAAGGATAGAACATACTCAAGTTAGGGAGAGATACAGTTGCACTAGCTCTTTTACTGTTATAAATACCTGCATAACAGAGTAGGAAAAACAAGAAGTTTTTTTGATTGGGTCTTTTTCAATACCCAATAATTCTGCGGCCTTGTCCCTAACAAGGTGCCCGTACCCAAGGCGAGGGTTTTTGGGTGAAAGTATAGGAATCGAACCTACGACTAATCGGCGATACACCGATCGCTCTACCAAATGAGCTAACTTTCATGGTGAAATAGTTGAAAGTACTGAGCGGTATACGCTATTACCAGAGGTTAGCGTACCAGTCGGGTATACAGAACCCAAACTACAGCTTTGTGACTTTGTTACTATCTCGGTTCAAATCTAGCACAGGAAAAAAGTTAAAAAGGCGAATTTCATTTGCACTGGCTATTTTTGGCTGAGGTACACCTAAATAAGTCTTTTCTAGCTAAATAAGCAGCTTTAAAAACGTATTTCATCAGTTTGAGTGTCATCATATTTCTGCTTGATGCGTTCCACGCTTGATTTAAATTCTGCACCTTTGTTCGGGTTAATCATTGCGACATAATTTGCAAACCCGGTAATTGCGGCAATTAAATTAGTTGATTTACCCCAAGTTTTTCCTGATAAACCTTCTTGTTCAATTTGATATAGAGTTGCACGAAAGGCTTTTAATGTCTTTTTAGATATATTTAATTGTGTATTTACAATAACACCTGTTACTTCTTGCTGCACTGATTTACCGGAAATCTTGGTTTTATTATCATTAACAGTAAAACCTTCAGTAGTAATAATAACTTTAGTGTTTTTAATCAAATTAGATATTTTTGATGATACATCTTCAGAAGCAGAAAAGGTTAAATCGTCAGCATACCGTGTATAGCAAAACCCAAGATTTTCAGCGATCGCAGTAAGACGACTATCGAAATTACGGCAAACTAGATTAGAAATAGCAGGACTTGCAGGCGAACCTTGAGGTAAATGGCGGTTTTCTGAAGCTGTATAATCAATTTGTCCGTTTATTGCTATTTCAGCAGTCGTACAAATCAACCCAAAAATTGTCGCCGTAGGTTCTGAATAACCAAACCCACAAAATAATTCTTTGACACGTTTGTAAGAAATTGACTGAAAAAAATTCTGTAAATCAATATTGACTATTACATTTGCACCAACATGGGGTTTAGCATTGGTGACTATCGAACGATTTTTGCAAAAGCCGTGCGCTGCATTATGAACTTCTAATTTCTCTAAAATATTCTCTAGAATCCACCTTTGAGCAGCTTTAAGTTCCGGCTTTGGTGCAGAAATAATTCTTTCTCCACCTGTCTTTTTTGAAATTTTGAAAGGGAGGTAATGTCTAGTTATGGATGTACTAGTTGTTAAAAAGTGCAGTTTTTCCAGGCTTATCCCCATTGCAAAGGCTATTTCTTCAGCAGTATTATATTCAGCTAAACCATGCGATGCCTGCGGCGGGCGTAGCCATCGCAAAAGTGCTAAATTATCATCAGTTTGCAACTTTTCTAGATTACTCTCAGCCGCTAATGGGGTAGTGGTTAGATTTTTGCTGTACATACTACAAAATATTTATTTACTCTGCCAGTGCAAGTATTTACAGTTCAGGTGTGGGCAAAAGCTTCTCCAAAGCTGGATTAAGATTGCTGTTGCTTTTCTTCGACTGCTCAAGGCAATCGACAAAAAGAGAACTGCGCTCAAATATGCCGTTCGGTTGCCAATCTAGAATCTCAAAGAAAAACTAGATGTGGAAAATGAAGGGACATACTCAAGTTAGGGAGAAATGCAGTTGCGCTTGCTCCTTGACTGTGGCTACCGAACATCATTCTTACGAATAATGACCGATAGCAGAACACTTGCACCGCAGAGTTGAGAAAATGAGGGGTCTCGAATCTGTTGAGATTCGTACCATATTGGCTACCTTGGAAGGGTATTGTCTTTTAACCCGGACAGGGTTGGGTGAAAGTATAGGAATCGAACCTACAACACATCGATTATGAGTCGATTGCTCTACCAGTGAGCTAACTTCCTGGAGTTTGATACAGGAGTCGAACCTGTGACCCTTCGATTATGAGTCGATCGCTCTACCAACTGAGCTAATCAAACAATGGTATAGTTTAAAGGACTCGGCGGTATACGCTTATGCAAAAGCTTGGCGCACCAGTTAGGCTTATGGAACCTAAACCATAGCTTTGTAACTTTTTTACTATTCCGCTCCAAATTTAGCATATTGGAAATTGTAGGTGTAGGCTTAAATATTGTCTGACTCAAGTCGCAACATATCGCGCATAAAAATCACCAGTCTTAGATAGGTTTGATGAAATTGCTTTTCGTTGTTGAACTGGTGACTTTCATAAAAAACATTGTTACCAGTCGATATTTCAAGAATATCCATCTCACAAGCTCCTGACTCCCAAACCGTTACTCTACCAAGATGTAATAAACTCTCAAAGTCAAGACACATAGCTGGATTCTCACTAGATTTACAGTAAGTGAGTGTATATTTCAGGCGATAAGCAGCGAAACGCGATCTTAATCCTGATTGAAATCGGTCAAAACCTCGTTCTGAAATTAGATGTGTTAGTGGATTTAGACTCATTCCTTATATTGTTGAAAGCAGGAGTATTATTAATTTGCCCCAACTCCGCAAAAAATAAGTAGCTCATCGTAGACTTTGAGCTACACGCCTCAATTTAATAGATGCTCACGATTTATTGCTGTAACTCAGTCTGGGAAAGCTAAACCAGTCATGGGGTCACGGATATACAACCCTAGTGTGAGACTACGCATCGCTTCATCCCAAACGGGTATTAATTGTTCTGCTTGATCTGCCCAATAATCAAATGTAATTAAGCATTGAACATTCGACCCCAAACCAATGCAAGTCCGCGAAAAAGCTTCCCGTGGTTCTTCTTGAACATCAATGAACTTCATCTCTGTCCAGACAATTCTAGCTGTTTGGCGTTTGATGGTAACAATTTCTCCCCTAGCAATGATGTTACGACTGTCGTCTTCCATCACCTTTTTCAATGTAGATTTTAGTGGAAACTGGCTCCAGTCGTTGGGTGGCAGACGATTGAAAGATACTTCTAGACAGCAATCATCGTTAGGCGGTTTTTTATCGAGGAATTTGAAAGATTTGTCTTGTGGCTCAAGAATCCAATCCTGGGGAACATTGAAGCGAACAGCGCCTCGATCTGCTACAAATATTTTGTAACCTGATGGAGATTCCCAACGATGGTCAGGTTTTAGTTCAAGCGTTTCTTTTATCCACTGGAGATTGCTTTTTTTACGCTTTGCCATAGGGTTTCTGCATTTCCTGCTCAAGAGGGCGATGTGGAATAGCCCATTGTAGACATTGCCCTTTTTGTTAATGTTATCAAATTGCTAGGATTTTGAAGAACTCTTATATTAAATTAATAAGATTTTAGGGATTTTATATCAAGGAATCCAAGGTAACTATAACGTTGTGATTAAAGTTTCAGCTTTTAGCATTAAAATCTTAGCCGCAGTGTTCATGGTTATGGATCATGTGTGCTATTTACTAATGCCTGAGTTTAGAATTTTGCACTTTATTGGACGATTGAGTTTTCCCCTCTTTGCATGGCTTTTGGCTAAAGGCGAAAAACACACCCAAAATGTATACCGCTATGGTAGCAGACTATTAATTACAGCAATTATCTCTCAGCCTATTTATAGTTTTGTTTTTCGGAGTTTATCACTTAATATTCTCTACACGCTTGTTATTGGACTTGTGATGTTGCGCTTAATAAGGCATTATTCGCAATTATGGCAGCAATTAATAATTACTGGATTGAGTGCAGTATTTGCCGAGAGTTTGGGGGTTGAATATGGAGCTTATGGGATTGGAGTAATTTTCTTGATGTCTTTAACAGACAAACTGAAGCCTAGCGTATGGTTGCTCTGCTGGTGCATCTTTGAGTTTATTTTAGGAACTTTATTTATCCGTAATATATTTCAGCATTGGGCAATTCTTGCAGGATTCATTGTTTTTCAATTCAATGGTAAACAAGGCTCACGAGCTAGATGGTTTTATCTGTTCTACCCGGTTCATTTAATTATTTTAGGTATAATCAATTATTTAATACGTTTCGGATATAGCAATCCGTTTTGATTTTTGTTCGCGCAGCGTGACGTAGCCATAATTATTTGTGTAGAAGGCAATAGTCAAGAAACCTCTTTGATCTGTACTTAATTTTTTCAAATATCAAATATGTGTTTCTTGCGTGTCTCCCCTTCTCCCATTCGTGAGAGGCTAGCGCCAAGGGAGAAGCAAGTGGCATTTGAGGAACGAAACCCAACATTTATTTCCGGAGCTTTTTTGGGTTGCGCTTGGCTATCACAGTGGCGTAGAGAACGCAGAGAAAATAAAGAGGGATTTTTGCCAATGATTTAGGATTGCTATAGGTGCTATAGCAATCCTAAATCAATAATATCTTACTTTAGAGGGAGATACTTTCCTCAAAAAAAATTAGAAACCTATAAATTTAAAAAATAATAGTATATACATTTAATACAATGATATTCATTAGATAAATCTTAGTCTTTTGTTAACGTTTACCAGCTATGATGCGAAAGTAGCGAATAATAATTCGGATTTGAATATCTAGGGATAATTATGTCATTCAAAAAAAAGCCCTAGATTTATCTTCTAAGCTACAAAATGTAGCCGAAAGTAACTATTCAACAGGTAAATATTTAAGGTAACAAGCATGAATTATACTATCGAGTCTGCACGCAATATTTTCTCTAGCACTCAAGTAGCAGATGCTGTTCCAGCCACTACAGCAATGTTTGCTGAACTCAACATTGATGATCAATTGGCATTTCTCTGGTATGCCTACGCTGAACTAGGTCGTACAATTACTCCAGCTGCTCCTGGAAAAGCAAATCTCCAATTAATGGAGGGTATATTCAACGAAATTAAGCAGATGTCTCATGAAGAACAAACGCAATTAATGAGAGATTTAGCGAGTAATGCTGACACTCCTATTAGCCGTTCTTATGCATATTTTGGTGTCAACGCCAAGCTGGGATTCTGGTGGCAGTTAGGAGAGTGGATGAAACAAGGTATTGTCGCTCCGATGCCAGTTGGCTATCAAATGTCACCTCAAGTTAAAGCAGTGCTAGAAGCTGTTCAGAAAATCGATCAGAGTCAGCAAATTACTGTACTACGCAATACTGTAGTAAATATGGGGTTTGATCCATCTCTGGCTGATAAAAAGCAAGCACAAATAAACTTTAAGTTCCCACGTACATCCCTAAGTCCCCAATTTACTATTGAGGGAGTTACAGAACCAACAGTGCTGAAATACATTGAAGCTATGAATGCAGATAACTTTGAAGCTGCTGTTGCTTTATTTGCTAACAACGGTGCGCTGCAACCACCCTTCCAAAAACCAATTGTTGGCCGAGAAGCTATCACTGCCTACCTAAGAGATGAGGGACAAGGGTTAGTGATGAAGCCAACCAAAGGTGTTTCGGAAACTATCGAAGATGGTTACACACAGCATAAAGTTACTGGTACAGTCGAAACTCCTTGGTTTGGAGGTAATGTTGGGATGAACATTGCTTGGCGATTTTTACTTGATCCTCAAGGTCAAATTTATTTCGTGGCTATTGATTTACTTGCTTCTCCCAAAGAACTGCTTAATTTAACTCGCAAGTAAAATTCATTTGCCTTGTTACAAAGTAATTGCGCTTGTTGAAGATGATGTTTTAAAAGTTTTTTTGCTCTCATTGTTAGGAAAGCATTGCATCTTATACCAATTCTGTATAAAGATGCGCCAAATTATATTGCTCGGTTCACCTAAAACCGAGCTTTAGTCATGTTTTTGCAATTTCTTGCAGTTGTTTGGATTGCTCTCTTTTGGGAGTATGTTTTGCGATCGCACTACCATCACAACGATCGCAACTAGCCATTGCAGCTTAAAAATATAAATAAAGTCAAATTTAGTTAGCAAAAGCAGCTTTTACTTTCTCAAACCCCAGTTTGCTTTCTCATTTCGGTGTTTTCCGCAAGCAAAAGCAGCTTTTACTTATTCAAACCCCAGTTTGCTTTCTCATTTTGGTGTTTTCCGCAAGCAAAAGCAGCTTTTACTTATTCAAACCCCAGTTTGCTTTCTCATTTAAGTAGTTCGCGCAATCTGCTGTAATTATCGCTATGTAACAAAAGCTATTGCAGATTTGCCGGAATTCTCTCAGGCTGATCAATACGGAAGTTCTTTAAGGTAAAGAATATCAACCGTACTGTATTACAAGGTGTAGGTCATGGCTAGGAGAAAAAGAACTTCCGCAGTGTTAGAAAGAGCAGTGCGTCGTGCAGCTAGCATAAACTCAATTGATCCAAGTTTAGATTTAGGCAATGGACTCACTTTACCTGCTTTCTCAACTCTGATCGAAATGATGCGAACTAAAGAGAATGCATATAACAGTGCCCTTTCCAGCTTGGATAAATTGTACCGTGAAATGCTGGAGACAGAAGACAAGTTGGGAGATATGACAGAACACATGTTAATGGCAGTTGGGACTCGATATGGCAAAAGCAGTGTGGAATACGGTATGGCGGGAGGAGTCCCTAAAAGCCAGCGTCGTAAGGGATTGCGAGGCGAGTCGCTAACTCCTAGCGGGGAACAGCCGTTATTTGTTGCCAGTGTGGAGAGCAAGAATGGAAAGACAGCAGCAACAAGTTAGCATGTGTACTGTTACTCAAAATTTGGTCTAGTCTAAATAATTGCGTAGATACATACTTCTAGGGAGAAACAAGCTAGGTAGCATTTGTCTGCGACACAATGCGCGAATGTAGAGAAGCACTTTGTCGTAGACATCGCTCTTTAAAAAAGAGACGTAGTAGTGCTACATCTCTACCGCAAGCAGATTCTCTCAGATTTTTCATCAGCTACACTTTTATAGAGACTTTATCCGTTCTATTCCACCCCATATTTCAAAAAGCCGTTTAGTTTCAGCTTCTATTTCTGAAATTATTCTTGGCTGTTCATTCCCAGAACCTGGAAAAACAACATAAACAAGGCCCTTGGGAATTCCTTGTCTGACTCTTGAGCGCACTAATGGATCGTTTCCAAGAGCCTGAGACAAAGCTATTGAACCCTCCCCTATCTGGTTCTTAGGCCCAATATCAGCATAAATTGCAAAAGCGAGTTTTCCGTTATTAGTGTTGTAAACAACTGCGAAATCCCCTAATTTAATGCCCGTAAGCTTTTTAAAATCACTATTTCCCGGAAGAACAATATATGGGATCTTGGTTGAATCAACATATCTGCGTGGATCTTGTTTAACAAATCCAGAATCGGATAATGCAGTTGTAGAAATATAGTATCCAGGATATGGATCTGTACTGCCTTGAATAAATGGATTACCATCTTTATTGACAACTATTGCCCACCAGTTACCTGGATTCCCAGCATTTGCCAAAAAATCAATTCCTGTATCTGCTGGGTGATAAGCATTAGGCGCACCATCAGCATTAATGCTCATACCTGCTTCATAAAAAATGGCAGATTCTCCATCTGCCTGCTGAATAGGAATATCACCAATTTTAATAAGAGTACTAATAGAAAAGGTTGTGATTGGACTAAGAAATTTTTGAGAGACAAAACCTTCTAAAATTTTTCCTTCGAGAATAGTTGCAACCTTTAACCACTTATTATCATCCAGATTTTCGATTTTAGATACAACTTGTGATTTTGGAAGAACCCCAATTCGATTGGTATCGTCAACAATAGGTGCTGAACGTATATTTAAACTATCTGATGTTACTTTGAATTGTTGCATAGATTACTCAAAATTTAAAAATTGAACTGAGGAAACTACATTTTAAAAAGCAAATTTAGTAATGTCTACGATAGCTGTACTTAGGTTATGGCGATTTCTATTTGAATGAGGATGAAGTACAGGGGTTGTAGAGTTATATCGATCAGATCATAAAAACCAAGGCGATCGCATGGATTGATACGTTACATAATATTACATACAAAAAATCCCCCAACTCCTTCTTTTTAAAGGCTGAGGGGGATTTAGGTTTCAAGTTTTTAGTGCGTAAGTCTTGTTTATGCAGTTAAGCGATCGCATTCACAATTACGCTAAATGTACTGAACCTGTATATCCTTTGAGAACTCCCAAAGAGCTACCAGATGAATTAATCAGCGTGTCATGTCCTATCTGGGTAAAGCTAGCGTTTAACCCGGTGACATCTAAGCGATCGTTGCAATCAAAGCCATAAATAGTTGCAAAGCCAATGCTTCCCAGAATTACTGTATCTCTTCCTTGACCCAAGTAAACTGTATCATTTCCCCCACCTATTACCTCAACAGATGAACCAAACAGGTTTGTATCCCTACTTAAAGGGTCAGGCAGAGAAACTGTTCCTCCTCGCAGATTTACTAAATCATTTCCATTTCCCACAAGGATAGTGTCATCACCTGAACCAGCAAAAATTAAATCGTCACCTGAGCCAGACTTAATAGTGCTGTTCGTATCAATTGTAATAACTGTGTCATTGCCATTACCTGTAAAAATCTTTGTATCGCTTGAGCCAGGGATTCCATAAGCAAGAATAAAATCCTCGCCGCAGCCGGTTTTAACTGTGGTTTCGCCATAGGGAGCAACAGCAATCTGATTGTCACCATCTCCAGCATTTATTGTTTGGTTATACAATGGCAAACCAGTGGCGAAAAAAATATAAGTTGCTATTGAAAGTTCACTGGTTATAATGTCATTTCCTGATCCTGTTTTAATGTTGGCATCTCCGCTTCCCAAAAAAATTAAGTTGTTACCTTTTCCTGCATCAATGGTTCGGTTAGCAAATCCACCTAAATAGAAAATATCGTCACCTGCTCCGGCTGAGGCAATCACTTTTGGAATTGTCCCTAAGCCAATAATATTAGTACCATCAGCATCGTATAAATAGTTTCCACCGTAATCGTCTAAAAAGTTATTTCCACTGCCTAAATTAATTTTGTAATTGCCAGATCCCAAACTGACATAATCATCTCCTGCTCCAGTATCAACGATCGCACTAATCCCATCAGGATTAGAGGATAGAGGACTAGTTTGCAATACCTCCCCATTGAAAGTAGTAGATAGATAGATTAAGTCTATTTCTCTTGCTAGTAAAACAACATCATTACCATCTCGTGTATTCACAACATTGTTGTTGCCTTCTACAACAAACCAGTCTGGATTAGCAGTACCGAAAACTCTTTGATTACTCTCTTGAATGTCTAGTTCAGTGTAGGTAATGCCGCGAAAAACTTGGGTTGTCATAAAATTTATTTTATACCTCAGTACAGTTCAGTGAAACCAGAAAGTTACGTATATGAGCTATTTTTCTGGATAAATCAATATAATCCGGTTAATCGCAAAAGTTTTTTATAATTATGGTTTAAATAAATGAAAAAGCCTGTAAAAAACAAGCAATATGTAGGCACTATGCTTGTAACTGCGATCGCCAATTAAACTTGACTACTCTATCCACTGATCCAGCAAAATATTTAGCCGTGAGATTGGTCTGGTGGTAAAGTTCAGCTTTTGTGAGAACTTTAGGATATTTGATATTATAGTGGGTTGCGCTTTGTGACAACATACCATATAGCTACCTTTGACTAGACTAAAAAACTAAATAAAGGTGAGTATGTCGACATATTGGGAACTATAGAAGCAAATCAAATTAGCATAACTTTTAGCTTCCAGCAATGAAGATTCCCTATCCCCGCAAAGGTAAAGCTTTCCCATTACAGATTGTTCTTGTTGTTCCCTTCCTTATCCAAATTTTTGCAGCGGTCAGTTTAGTGGGTTATTTGTCCTTTAAAAATGGACAAAGAGCAGTTAACGACCTAGCAGAACAGTTGATAGATCGCACGAGCGAGGTAGTGGATGAACATTTGAAGTCTTATCTTGCCATTCCACAAACCCTTAATCAGATCAATGCAGATGCCATCCGCAGGGGAATATTAGATGTGCGCGTAGGCGAAGCCCGCCTTAGGCATCGCCAAACCGTTGGCAAGTATTTCTGGGATCAGATGCACGCCTCTGACCTGACTTATATTGGTATCGGGCTAACGACAGGTGAGGGTCTTGGAGCCGCTCGTTATGACGGCAAGACGATCACCATTGATGATTGGACTGCCAAGCTTACCAATAATATTTCCACATACGCCACGGATAATCAAGGTAATCGAACTCAGGTTAATGCTCGGTGGGATTGGAACAATTTCAAGGAATCTTGGTACACTCAACCCATCGCTGCTGGTAAACCTATTTGGGCAAAGATTGTAACTGGAAATTTTCCTACTGGCCCTTACATAGCTGCTTCTGCCAGTCGTCCCATTTATGACTCGCAAAATCGCTTACTAGGCATGATTGCCTGCGATATTCATCTGTTAAAACTCAGCGATTTTTTACGAAATTTAGATATTAGTAAGTCTGGGCAAGTATTCCTTTTAGAGCGAGATGGCACATTAATCGCCAGTTCTGGTACAGAAAAGCCTTTTGTCCTCGTCAATCAAGATATCCGGCGATTACGAGCGATCGACAGTTCTGACCCAATCATACAAAACATTGGCAAACACCTCCAAACCTCTGGGTTTGGATCTATCACCCAAGACACAGATTTTCAACTTGACGTGCAAGGAAAACGGTATTTTGTCGATGTTGCACCTTGGCGTGACAAGTACGGCTTGAATTGGCTAATGGTAGTGAGTGTGCCCGAAAACACATTTATGGCGGAAATTCACGCCAACACGCGCACCACGATCGCACTTTGTTTTGGTGCATTAGTCGTTGCCTCTGTGATGGGCGTATTTACCTCCCATTGGATTGTACGCCCAATTCTGCGCCTAAATTTGGCAAGTGAGGCAATGGCATCGGGCAATTTAGCTCAGACAGTAGAAACTGGCGTTATTCAAGAACTTAATACCCTGTCTAACTCTTTTAACTACATGGCAGGGCAATTATATGAATCGTTTACCGCTTTAGAGAAAAGTAAAGAAAAACTAGAAGATCGGGTAGAAGAACGTACTACTGAACTCAAAAATACCTTAGAGGAATTGCAGCGCACTCAATCTCAAGTTATTCAAAGTGAAAAAATGTCTAGTCTGGGACAACTAGTTGCTGGAGTCGCACACGAAATTAATAATCCAGTCAACTTTATTCATGGCAACCTCGTCTATGTGCAGGAATATACTCAGGATTTATTAGCGTTTGTGCAATTGTATCAGCAGCACGATCCCAACCCTGCGGCTGAAATCCAAACCGTTGCCGAAGACATCGAACTAGAGTTTTTGCAGGAAGACTTACCAAAAATGTTGTCTTCCATGAAAGTAGGCACCGATCGCATTCGCCAAATTGTACTGTCGCTGCGAAACTTCTCCCGCATCGACGAAGCGGAATTCAAAAGTGTTGATATTCATGAAGGCATCGACAGTACCTTAATGATTTTGCAGCACCGCCTCAAAGCTAAACCAGAACAACCTGAAATTGAGGTGATTAAAGACTACGGCACTATACCTCTAGTAGAGTGCTATGCCGGACAACTCAACCAGGTATTTATGAATATTTTAGTAAATGCGGTTGATGCGTTAGAAGAAAATAATATTAAGCGTACCTATCAAGAGATTGAGGAAAATCCTAGTCAAATTAAGATTCGCACATCTGTAATTAATTCAATGTGGTTAGAAATAGCGATCGCTGATAATGGAGTCGGTATTTCTAAAGAATTTCAGCAACGCATATTCGATCCTTTTTTCACCACCAAACCCATTGGCAAAGGCACCGGAATGGGTATGTCCATCAGCTACCAAATCATCACAGAAAAACATGGCGGCAAACTAGAGTGTTTCTCAACTTCTGGAGAAGGAACCGAGTTTATTATTCAAGTTCCTCTCCAGCTAAAGGTTCATGGAGTGGTTTAACTTAATACTAATTTGGAATTACCAAATTATCTAGCCATTATTACGGTAGTCAATTCAAATTAAGTATTATATTGTACGTATGCTGAGAAATTAAAACCAGTAGTTATATTTTTTAAGGAACCTATGCAGATAAATCAGGTGATTGAAACCTACGATCGCGGGGCGGTAGATTATGACGCAATTATGAAGCGTTATTGGCACATTGAGCGCGAACCGCTAATTGCTTCTTTGCAGCTTCAGCCAGGACAAACTGTACTAGATGCTGCGGTAGGAACAGGTCTTAATCTTTCAGCTTACCCGGAAGGGGTAAATGTTGTGGGTATTGATTTTTCTGATAAGATGATGGATCAAGCACGTAAAAAGCGCGTATCCGCAAACATCACTTTCAAGCTATCGGATCTCTGCAACCTTGATTTTCCTGATAATAGCTTTGATGCAGCAGCGTCGGGATTTACCCTCTGTGTCGTTGAAGATCCAGTTCTTGCTCTTAAAGAAATCCTACGAGTTACTAAACCTGGTGCATTTATTGCCATTCTCGATTACTGCAAATCCCAAGATCCAGAGATTCAAAAATGGCAAGAGTTAATAGCTGATGGTGCTTCACAACTAGGCTTCCCGACTGGCAAAATCAAGTGGGATGCATTGATGGATTATGACGAATTGATTTACAACAGCAAGCTTCCGATTGAAGTGCTTGCAGACGAGCGGATAGAAAGTCCAAATCCGTTTTTATGTGGTTGTCAATTACTGCTTAAAAACTTAAAAAGTTAAAGACAACACTATTCCAGTCTTATAATTTTGTTTTGTAGTAAACCTTAAACTAGAGGGTGCGTTATAGCAATGCTTAACGCACCAACATATTTAGTGTGTTACGGCTAATTCTGATTTTCTCAAACTATTTAATCCTTGTATAGCCGTAACATAATCTACCTAATATTTACTTGATCAATAGACAGTTTTACAAATGATTTTGAAACAGTTCTAGAACATGCTGCCAAGCATCAGGAGCAGCTTCAGGATTATAGCTTGGGTGTTGTTCCATAAATGGGTACTTGTCTTTGAAGAATCCGGCGAAAAAACCGTGTCCGGCATCGTATCGAAATACACGATGATTGATTTGATGTTTCTTTAACTCTGCCTCAATTTGCTCGTTTTCTTGCTGGGAAATTAATGTATCTCTTGTACCAAAAAAGGCATAAATAGTACCTTGCATTTCCGAGGTGCGATTAATGGTTGGAATCTCTTCGTCATAACTAGAAGTAGTAATTCCACCACCATAAAACGAAGCTGTTGCTTTGATATCAGGGAAAGTTGCAGCGATGTAAGCAACATGACCGCCAAAACAGAAACCAATAACACCGATTGCATCATTTTTGACATTGGGTAAAGTTTTTAAGTAGGCGATCGCAGCTTGAATATCACTTAAGATATCTTGATACTTTACTTGTTGATAGTATTCCAACCCCAGCCTATAGCTTTCTGGACTAAACCCAACATCTTCAGCGCTAAAATCAGCTTCAAAACCGGGAGCAGTACGTTGATACATCGCCGGGGCTATTGCTACATAACCTTGTTTAGCGATTAGTTCGGTGATATCTCGAATATTACTATTGATTCCAAAAATTTCTGGAAAAACTATAACCGCTCCAAAAGTTCCGTTTTGTGCTGGTTGAGCTAAGTAAGCATCAATTTCTAAGCCATCGTTGGGTACTTTGACTTTTGCAGTATTAATTTCGATGTTTGTTGTTTCTACCATCTTTGTTTCGGCTGCTTTTATACCAACTCATTTATTCTGACGTTTTTTGACACCAATGGGCGATGTCTACGAGTATTGCTCTACTTAATAAGCATCGGGATTAAATATACGTTATCCAGAACCCTTGTAGAGATATAACAATGCTACGTATCTAAATGCAGATTAGAAAAATTTCTAACTTTTGAATAGATGTCATCTCAAACTTCTGGAAGATTCCAAGAGTTTTTGATTTGTGCGACCTTACATATAAGCATAAAGACTCAAAATTAATAACCAGAAAAAAAAACAATGCCAGATCAAAGTTTTAGAACAAATATTCCAGAAGTTGACCCAACAGAGATCGAAGATACTCGAACTGCGATCGCTGATGAACATCACTCCTTTCTTGAAAAGGTTATGGTTAAAAGCGGATTTGCAGATTTGTATGATGCAAGAGACTTTACAGAAGTTGTGTTTCGCGTCATGCGCGACTTAATGACCACAGAAGCAAGCGATCGCGTCGAGTCAGAACTGCATACAGAGGCTGTGCCTACAGATGAAAAAGCACTCCAGTTTGAAGTGGCTGAACTCTGGAAAGACACTAATCCAATTGTGAGATTTTTAAGTCGAGTCCGTAAACCCTTAAGAGGCCCGGCTCCCATTGGAATTGATTCCAATCTATTTCTGCGGCGGGTTGCTAATGAAGGAGGAATTCCAGGAACAGTTGACGCAGAACAGGCAGTTAAAGCGGTATTTTCTGCTACCAAAGACGAACTTTCCCAAGAGCGGATTCAGGAAATTGCTGGCTGGCTTCCTGACCGTATCCGTGAGCTTTGGGAGCAAGCTTAAATTAGAAAGCTAGAAAAAGTTAAGTCTGTTTGCGAGTAGCGATCGCAAACAGACTTTCTATATCTCTATAATAGATTTATTAATTCCCAACCATTAGCGATCGCTTACGACCTATGATTTCTACCATCTCGCGCCGCTACAGCTTGGATGAATATCGTGCGATTGAAGAAAAAGCCGAAGGACGCAGCGAATATCGAGATGGAGAAGTTGTACCCATGCCTGGAGGAACGCTCAAACATAGCCGCATCGGTCGAAACATTTTGACTTATTTTACTTCTGTGATGCGCGATACTCAATTCGAGCCAATTAACAATGATTTACGGCTGTGGATTCCTGAACATCGACGCGGAGTATACCCAGATGTAATGGTTTTTGACGGCGAACCGCAACTAAATGGCGATCGTTTAGATGAAGTATTAAATCCCGTGCTGATTGTTGAAGTCCTATCTCCTTCCACCGCAGATTACGACCGACTCAGTAAATTTCGGATGTATCGCTCAATTGCGAGTTTTAGCGAATATTTATTAATCGAACAGAATGAACCTTTTGTTGAACGCTATAGCAAACAGGCTCAAGGTTGGTTGCTCAGTGATTTTAGCGGTTTAGAGCTATCTATTTCTTTAGATTCAGTTAGTATTGAATTGCCGATGGCGGAAATTTATCGTGGCATTGTTTTTGAGTAAATGAGTTTGGGTTGAATCTGTTGTGCTTTGTGACAATGTATGAGTTAGAAGGGATGCGATCACACTATTTGTAAGGAATTTGATATTCAAGGGAAACACCATCTATTTGTATTTCAGAATAGATTATTACTTCCCCGTACCAAGTTATATAAGGAGATCCAGGAGTCTCCAGAGTCAACGTTGCACTCCCGTTAGCACGGTAAAATTTAATATCTGGAGTTGTCTTAGAGAACTCGTTCTGAAAGAACAGAGGTGGCAGCTTACTAACTCGTTCTGCAATTGACTCTATGTCATATTGACCAGTTGTAGAGGTAACAGCGATAGGACGAGGTAATTTTATTCGATGAAAGTGACGGACAGTTCTGGCAATGGCATTCCTCAAATGATGACCAATCCGGTACAGGTTTGCAAAATGATAACGTAGGTCACGATTCAAGGAAATAGCAGTTTTACCATCAGGATGAATTTCATAATCAGGTCCTATGCGCCCATTAGGTTGCATTCCTTCAAGGAAATACCCGACGATGCGAGCATTTGGAGGGAAGAATTGAATATTTTTCTCTACAGTTCGTGCAACGACGCCACCTCCTCTTGAGTACATCATTATGGAACGTAATTGGCCGCCACTGTGTTTTATCTTATTAACAATAGGGGCAAATGACTCTCTGTAGTCGTTGATTGCATTCCGAAGCTCTTTATACGCGGGATGATTAACCTTTTCTAACCAACTTTCTACATATTTTTCCTGAACTTTAATAGATGGATGAAGAACTTTAAGAATACGGTAGCAATCATCAATATGAGATTGTAGAGCGTGTAGTAATTCCTTTTGTAGATCAGGCAGCTTATTCAATCGATAATCTAGATGCCCAGTAGCATCAAACAAGGCTGTATAAACTTGATCTACTTCATCTATAACCGCTTTGAAAGCCAGCATTACTCTCTGTATTGAAAGATTGTAGATTGAGAAGGGATGCCGCTCTGTATGATCTTTGTGATAGGTAACGCTTTCAGGAAGTAGTTTTAAACAATTAAATGCCTCAGGGTGTAAGTTGCCGTCTCTATAAATTTTACGTTCAAGTTTCATACGAACATGGGTTAGTCAAATTTATACTTCCATGTAGTATAACAACCACAAATTAGATTTGCTAGAGCCTTGTGCGCTTTCGTGGTCTTAACCAATAATTTACAGTTTACCTAACTATTTATTATACGAAAGTTTTTTGTATAATCCTTTGCTAGATGACGATATATCAGCATTAATTTGGGCAAGTTTAACTTTGTTTATAAATCATTTCCATCCTTAACTTTTCAATTTCCAACTTCAAGCTTTCATTCTCCATCCTCAACTTTGTATTCTCCTCTCTAATCAACTCAACTTCATTCCTCTTACTCAAAGCCTGATTAATCGCCAACTTCCGCATATCTAGCGAAAACCAACGCTGATAAGTTTGCGTGTGAACCTGCACACTATGCCCCAAATTATCCGCCGCCGCTTTAATTGGTATCCCCAAAATATGCGCCCGAATTGCCCAAGCATGACGTAAATCATAAGGTTTAAAATCCAAACCTATCTTGCGGAACCACCAACTAACTCGCTGTGTTAACGCTGTTATCTCAGCATGATTAGTGTTATCTTTTTTAGCGATCGCACTCTTCAACATCTCTAAATATTTCGGATTTCTCAAATCAAAGTCGTCAATCCATTGCCGATGTAATGGTAATGCTTCTCTCTCACCAGTCTTAGAATCCTTATGAACTTTCCATGTCAAGTCTATATTCTCTTGATTCAACCACCAATCAATATCGGGATTAATAAAAAGTTCCCGTGGACGTAAACCAAAAACTGCTAACATTCCATAAGTCCACCGCCAAAGTTGCCAACTATCTTGAAGATTTTGATTAACTTGATTGCCTCTGTTATTTTGATAATCTTCAAACTTGATAATTCCCTCAGATATTTCTGCATCAGTCGGTATATTTCGGGAATTATTCTCCGGCATTTTGGAATATTTAGATAAATCAATTTCGATATTGAATGTCACACAAAATGCTGCGATCGCTCTAGCTGCATTATACTTAGCCCATTCCTTATCAATTTGCTCAATTGAAGTTATCAGATTTGCAGCGATCGCTAAATCTTTAGGATTCGTAAATCGTTTAGTTCGGGAAAAATAATAAAAAAAAGTATGTTCACTTTTAGTAGTTCGTTTATGAGTCTTAAAATACTCTTCTTCAAATTGTTCGAGTAATTCGCCTATAGTCTTAAATTCTTTTTTAATTGCCTCATTACCTAAATATTTATCATTCCATTCAAAAGTTTTACGAGCGATTAACTTCCCTAATTCATAGGCTTCTTCCTCAGCCGTTTTGAGTCCATCTAAGTTAGAGGGAATATTTAAACTGATATTGTATTGTTTTCTGCCAGTACCATTGCTATCTTTGTCTCCCGGTTTAATTGGTAAGGTCGCCCGTAATTGCAGACTTCCATTCGATTCTCTAATAGTCACCTTTGCCTTTGCAGACTTCAAACGCAGATTAACTTTCTCTAATTCTAGTAGTACTTTCGTTCTCATGTGTTCTTTTTGCTGCTGTGCTTGCAGACTTGAGCCAAGAAAACTGCCATCGGTAGATGAAACAGGCTCTAAGTCTGCAAAAGCTTGTTGATACTTGTCTTGACCCTGATTATGCATCGCTGTGTTTTTAGCCTATATTTAGCCTAAAAAGAAATGTGTTATCAGCGAACAATGTTTAGAACAGACACTGTTTACTGCAAACATTAGGCTATTTAAAAGAATTAAACCACAAAAAGGATTACTCCGGTCCTTATCACGGTTATGACGGCTTTGCCATCTTCGCACGTGACATGGACTTAGCACTCAACAGTCCAACCTGGGGATTAATTGGCGCTCCTTGGAATGAAAAAGCTCAGGCTAAGAAGGCTGAAGCTAAGGCTAAGGCTGCCGTTTAGGGAAATGGGAGAGAGAGATAAGTAAGGATAACCTGGGGCTAAAACCCCAGGGGGGAGTTGGGAATCCAAAATTCAAAATTGAAAGATTAAAAATTTATTTTGATTTTTGCATTTTGAATTTTGAATCATATTCCCACTCCCTACTCCCCACTCGCACCTCAATCAGTAAAAGAATTCAGTAAGCTTGGAGTCCAGAAGAAATGCCTCAGAATCCAGAAAAAATTCAAGATCACGTCGAGTTATTCCACCAGCCTGAGTACCAACAGCTATTTGAAAACAAAAAGCAGTTTGAAAATGGTCACGATCCCGAAGAAGTAAAACGGGTTTCAGAGTGGACAAAGGGTTGGGATTATCGTGAAAAGAACTTCGCTCGTGAAGCTTTAACCGTTAACCCTGCTAAAGGCTGCCAACCACTAGGAGCAATCTTTGCTGCTGTTGGTTTTGAAGGTACTCTACCTTTCGTTCAAGGTTCTCAAGGTTGCGTTGCTTACTTCCGTACCCACTTAACCCGTCACTACAAAGAGCCATTCTCTGGTGTATCTTCTTCAATGACTGAAGATGCAGCCGTATTTGGTGGTCTGCAAAACATGATTGACGGGTTGGCGAACTCTTACCAACTGTACAAGCCTAAGATGATTGCTGTCTGCACCACCTGTATGGCAGAAGTAATTGGTGATGACTTACAAGCCTTCATCAACAACTCTAAGCAAGCTGGTTCAGTTCCTCAAGATTTCCCAGTACCTTACGCTCACACCCCTAGCTTTGTTGGTTCCCACATCACTGGTTACGACAACATGATGAAGGGAATTCTTTCTAACTTGACCGCAGGTCATAAGAAAGAAACCAGCAATGGTAAAATCAACTTCATCCCAGGTTTTGATACCTATGTAGGCAACAACCGCGAAATCAAGCGGATTGCTTCTTTGTTCGGCTTTGACTACACAATTCTAGCCGACAACAGCGACTACTTGGATTCACCAAACACAGGTGAATTCGATATGTACCCAGGTGGTACAAAGTTAGAAGATGCAGCAGATTCAATCAATGCGAAAGCTACGATCGCTCTGCAAGCACACTCTACACCCAAAACCCGCGAGTACATCGAGAAAGAATGGAAGCAACCAACCTCAGTTTCCCGTCCTTGGGGCATTAAGGGTACTGATGAGTTCTTGATGAAACTCAGCGAATTGAGCGGTATCCCCATTCCTGAAGAATTGGAAATCGAACGCGGTCGTGCAGTTGATGCCATGACTGACTCCCACTCATGGATTCACGGCAAGCGCTTCGCTATCTACGGCGAACCAGATTTAGTATACAGCGTAGTTGGCTTTATGCTAGAAATGGGTGCTGAACCTGTGCATATCTTGGTTCACAACAGCAACGAAGTATTTGAAGCAGAAATGAAAGAACTGCTTGCTTCTAGCCCCTTCGGTCAACATGCAACTGTTTGGCCTGGTAAGGACTTGTGGCACATGCGTTCACTGTTGTTCACCGAACCAGTAGACTTCTTAGTTGGTAACACATACGGTAAGTACCTGTGGCGCGACACCAAGATTCCCCTCGTGAGAATCGGCTACCCCATCATGGATCGCCACCACCTACACCGCTATGCCACCATTGGTTATCAAGGTGTGATCAACCTCCTCAACTGGACTGTAAACACCCTGTTTGAAGAAATCGATCGCAACACCAACATTCCTTCTAAGACAGATATTTCCTACGACTTGATTCGTTAGAAATTGCGTAGAAACACAACGTGTTAATTAAGGGTAAAGAAGGGGAGTAGGGAATAGGGACTGGGGACTGAGGACTGAGGACTAGGGACTGGGAAAACACCCAATGCCCAATGCCCAATGCCCCATACCCAATCCCCAATACCCAATCCCCAACTCCCCTTTTTCTTGCTAGCATTTACCCAAGGAATTGATAAATGGAAACCATCAATCACACTCACGAACATACTCACACTCATCCTCATCCTAACTACCATCCACCTAACCAGAAAAAACGAGGATGGTTCCACAATCTTCTTAATCCGTTGCGTAGTGTAGTGGATGGAATTCAGGTTAAAAATAATCGCTTCGCTCATCTAATTTGCCAAACAATTCCTTGTTGTTGTCCCTTTGAGCGACAAATTCAATTATTTGGGAAGACTATTGATATTCCACCACTATGTAAACTCAATCCTTTATATGACGAATTTGTAGGATTGCGTTTCCGCGCTCTATCTTACCTCGCCGATGTATGTGGAGAGGATGTCACAAAATACATTTGCTAATTATTGGGCATGGGGCATTGGTTATTGGTCATTAGTCATTGGTCATTAGTCATTGGTCATTAGTTATTTAAAGGACAAATGACAAATGACAAAGGACAATTAACAATTAAGAGAAGAGAGATGAAAAGCACCCAAGGCAAAATCAACGAGCTGCTGACTGAGACAGGATGCGAACATAATCAGCACAAACAATCCGAAAAGAAAAACAAATCTTGCGCCCAACAGGCACAACCTGGCGCGGCTCAAGGGGGCTGTGCCTTTGATGGTGCAATGATTGCTCTAGTGCCGATCGCAGATGCTGCTCATTTAGTCCACGGGCCGATCGCCTGTGCTGGTAATTCCTGGGGCAGTCGTGGTAGTCTGTCGTCTGGCCCTCAACTCTACAAAATGGGCTTTACCACAGACTTGGGTGAAAATGATGTCATCTTCGGTGGCGAAAAGAAACTCTACAAAGCAATTCTGGAACTTCACGAGCGCTACCAACCAGCAGCAGTATTTGTCTATGCCACTTGTGTTACAGCCTTAATTGGCGATGATATCGATGCAGTCTGCAAAGCTGCGGCTGAGAAAATTGGTACTCCTGTTGTTCCCGTCATTGCTCCAGGATTCATTGGCAGTAAAAATCTCGGCAACCGTTTTGGTGGTGAATCTTTATTAGAATATGTTGTCGGAACAGCAGAACCGGAACATACAACGCCCTATGATATTAACTTAATCGGTGAATACAACATCGCCGGTGAAATGTGGGGAGTAACACCACTGCTAGAAAAATTAGGCATCCGTATTTTGTCTAAAATTACGGGCGATGCTCGCTACAATGAAATTCGCTACGCCCACCGCGCCAAGCTCAACGTCATGATCTGCTCACGAGCTTTGCTCAATATGGCGAGAAAGATGGAGGAGCGTTACAACATCCCTTACATTGAAGAGTCTTTCTACGGCATCGATGATATGAATCGCTGTCTGCGAAACATCGCCGCTAAATTAGGCGACGCTGATTTACAAGAGCGGACAGAAAAACTAATTGCAGAAGAAACGGCTGCTTTAGATTTGGCATTGGCTCCTTATCGCGCTCGGCTCAAAGGTAAGCGGGTTGTGTTGTATACAGGTGGTGTCAAGAGTTGGTCGATTATTTCGGCTGCTAGAGACTTAGGCATTGAAGTTGTTGCTACCAGTACTCGGAAAAGTACTGAAGAAGATAAAGCCAAAATCAAGAAGTTGATTGGCAATGATGGCATCATGCTAGAGAAAGGCAACGCTCAAGAATTGTTACAACTGGTTAAAGACACTCGCGCAGATATGCTGATTGCTGGTGGACGTAACCAATACACAGCTTTGAAAGCTCGAATTCCTTTCCTTGATATCAACCAAGAACGCCACCATCCTTATGCAGGTTATGTGGGAATGATTGAGATGGCGCGGGAACTGTACGAAGCTCTGTATAGCCCGATTTGGGAACAAATACGCAAACCCGCTCCTTGGGAAGAAGAGGAGGAAGTTTAAATGGCGATCGTTACCGCTTCTAACAAAGCACTGACAGTTAATCCCCTCAAGCAAAGTCAAGCTTTGGGCGCAACCTTAGCCTTTTTGGGATTGAAAGGGACAATGCCCTTATTCCACGGTTCTCAAGGTTGTACTGCTTTCGCTAAAGTTGTCCTAGTGCGGCATTTCCGGGAAGCGATTCCCCTCGCTACGACGGCGATGACGGAAGTCACTACAATCTTGGGTGGTGAAGAGAATGTGGAGCAAGCAATTCTGACTCTGGTGGAAAAGGCTAACCCAGAAATTATTGGTTTATGTACCACTGGGTTAACGGAAACTAGAGGCGATGACATTGAAGGATTTCTGAAGGAAATCCGCGATCGCCATCCTGAATTGAATGATTTAGCGATCGTTTTTGCACCTACCCCAGATTTTAAAGGTGCGTTGCAAGATGGCTTTGCTGTTGCAGTGGAAAGCATAGTTAAGGAAATTCCTCGCGCGGGTGGACTTAGAACTGAACAAGTCACAATTTTGGCGGGTTCTGCCTTCACACCTGGGGATGTACAGGAAATCAAAGAGATAGTCACATCCTTTGGATTAGTGCCGATCTTTGTACCTGACCTTGGCGCTTCTCTAGATGGACATTTAGAGGATAATTATAGTGCGGTTACAGTCAGTGGCACTACCTTAAAACAGCTACGAGAAGTAGGTAGTTCTGCCTTTACCCTGGCATTGGGTGAAAGTATGCGGGGGGCTGCCAAGATTCTCGAAGAACGCTTTGGCACACCTTACGAAGTGTTTGGCGAACTAACTGGATTAGAACCAGTAGATGAATTTATCCAAGCATTGGCGATTCTGAGCGGTAACAGCGTACCCGAAAAATACCGCCGCCAACGTCGTCAGTTGCAAGATGCGATGTTGGACACTCATTTTTACTTCGGTGCAAAGCGAGTTTCCCTAGCACTGGAACCAGATTTGTTGTGGTCAACCGTGCATTTCCTGCAATCGATGGGAGCGCAAATTCATGCAGTGGTGACAACCACGCGATCGCACCTCTTAGAAAAACTCCCGGTTAAAAGCATTACCATCGGCGACTTAGAAGACTTTGAGAGTCTAGCAGGCGGTTCTGATTTGCTGATTGGTAACTCCAATGTGGGTGCGATCGCAAAACGCCTTTCGATTCCTCTTTATCGTTTAGGATTGCCCATTTATGACCGCTTAGGTAATGGTCAATTTACCAAAGTTGGCTATCGAGGCACGATGGAGCTTTTATTTGGCATCGGCAACCTGTTTTTAGAGGCAGAAGAAGCGAGAGTTAAACAGTTCCAAGAGTTCGGAACTGTGAGCGCAGAGTTTTGAATTCACACTTGAAATTCAAAACAGTTCAGTTAAGAATTGATCCTCCCTAACCCTCCTTAAAAAGGAGGGAATAGAGCAAGTCTTAAATTAGCCCCCCTTTTTAAGGGGGGTTGGGGGGATCTTCCGAGGCTAAATATTACTAACTGAACCGTATTGCTTCAAAATTCAAAACTTTAAAGAGGAGAATTACAATGAAAATAGCCTTCACGACGAGCGACCGAGTTCATATTAATGCTCACTTCGGATGGGCAAAAATGATTGATGTTTACGAAATTACCGATGAGGGATATCACTTCGTAGAAACCCTCACCTTTGAAGGCGAACTCAAAGAAGACGGGAATGAAGACAAAATCACCCCAAAACTTGAAGCAATAGGTGACTGTACGATTGTTTACGTAACAGCAATTGGTGGTAGTGCCGCCGCTCGGTTAATCAAGAAAGGTGTCACCCCAGTGAAGGCGCGATCAGAAGAAGAAGAAATTAGTGAAGTGCTAAATAAGCTAGTGAAAACCCTCAAAGGTAATCCTCCACCTTGGTTGCGTAAAGCTTTACAGCCAAAAACCACAAACTTTGCTGATGAAATTGAAGACGAAGCAACAGTATGACCGCAAATAATAGTGTGAACGGAACCGCTACAACTGAAGTCTTGAACTCACCTTTTTTGAAGGTCTTAATCAAACAAATCCGTGGTCAAGACAGTTATGGAGTTTATCGTACTTGGTCGGATGAGTTGATTCTCAAACCCTTTATTGTTACCAAACAAAAGAAACGGGAAATCTCCGTTGAAGGCGAAGTTGATGCGGTAACTCAAGCCCGGATTATGGCATTTTTTCGAGCTGTAGCGGCTGGTATTGAACAAGAAACAGGTTTGATATCCCAGGTTGTAGTTGATTTGAGCCATGAAGGATTTGGTTGGGCGCTAGTTTTTTCTGGTCGTCTTTTGCTAACTGTGAAAACCCTGCGAGATGCTCATCGTTTTGGCTTTGACTCGCTAGAAAAATTAGCAGAAGAGGGAGAAAACTACGTCAAAAAAGGTCTTGATTTGGCGAAGCGCTTTCCTGAAGTTGGCAAAATTTAATTAGTCATTGGTCATTGGTCATTGGTCATTAGTAAAAGACAAATGACTAATGACAAAAGATGAAGGACGAAGGACAAATGACAATTGAGGAACTACAAGGACAAATCAGACGGCTTAACAGCAAAGCAGGTCAAATGAAAATGGATCTGCATGATTTAGCTGAAGGGCTACCAACAGATTACAACCAACTTATGGATGTTGCCGCCGCAACTTATGAAATCTATCGCCAGTTAGATGAGCTTAAGCAACATCTGAAACAATTGGAGAATGCCAAATGACTCGAACTATTGATGAATTCAAGAAGCTCGTAGATGCAGAAGAATTTTTCCAATTCTTTAATATGTCCTACGACTTAGAAGTTGTAAATGTACATCGCCTACATATTCTGAAAAAGTTTTCTCAATATATGCAGGAAATTGATGATAATTCTCCTGATTTAAGTCAAGAAGAGAAATTAAATCAATATTCTTTGGCTTTGCAAAAAGCTTATCAGGTATTTATCGAATCGACAGCTTATGAACAAAAGCTGTTCAAAGTGTTTAACGACAAGCCGAAAAATGTAGTCACACTGACAGAAATCACTTCTGATTAGGAGGTATAAATTGGTTAACCTAACGCCTACCGAATTAGAACGCTATCGTCGCCAAATGATGCTTCCAAATTTTGGCGAAACAGCACAGAAACGCCTGAAGTCAGCGACGGTTTTGGTTACAGGTGTGGGGGGATTAGGCGGTACGGCGGCGCTTTACTTAGCAGTAGCGGGCGTTGGGCGGCTAATCCTAGTCCGGGGTGGTGACTTGCGGCAAGATGATATGAATCGTCAGGTTCTCATGACTGATGATTGGGTAGGTAAGCCAAGGGTATTCAAAGCTAAAGAAACTCTGGATGCGATTAATCCTGATGTCCAAGTGGAAGCTGTTCATGATTACATCACCCCGGAAAATGTAGATTCGTTAGTGCAATCTGCTGATATGGCTCTTGATTGCGCCCACAATTTTACAGAGCGCAATTTGTTAAACGAAGCCTGTGTGCGATCGCGTAAGCCAATGGTGGAAGCCGCAATGAATGGGATGGAGGCTTACCTGACGACGATTATTCCTGGTGTGACTCCTTGCTTGTCTTGTCTGTTTCCAGAAAAGCCTGAGTGGGATCAGCGCGGCTTTTCAGTTCTAGGCGCTGTTTCTGGAACCCTAGCTTGTTTAACAGCACTGGAAGCTATCAAGCTGATCACCGGGTTTAGTCAGCCTCTATTATCGCAATTGCTGACAATCGATTTAAATCGGATGGAATTTGCTAAACGCCGTTCTCACCGCGATCGCTCTTGTCCAGTATGCGGTAATAGTGCGCCTTGGAGACACGCACAATCCAATTCGATGGAACCCACAGGTATTGCACAAAATACTTAATTTTGTCATTGGTCATTAGTCATTGGTCATTAGTAAATAACAAAAGACAACTGACAAATGACGAAGGACAAATGACAATCTACACCTGAAATCAGAACAACTAATCGCTACAAATCAGGAGAACTGATGGCCGTTATCTTATCAGAAAAAGCAGAATTTCATCTGCGAGCATTCCTCAAAGGTTCAGCACCCGACGCTGACGGCGCAACTAAAGGTGTCCGGATCTCGGTAAAAGATGGTGGTTGCAGTGGCTATGAATATGCGATCGATATCACCAGCAAACCTCAACCAGATGATTTGGTAAGTCACCAAGGCAAAGTGGTAGTTTACGTTGATGCCAAAAGTGCGCCTTTATTAGACGGAGTTATCGTTGACTTCGTTGAGGGAGTGATGGAAAGCGGTTTTAAATTCATCAACCCCAATGCGACTGATACCTGCGGTTGTGGAAAGTCCTTCAAAACAGACGACGGCACGCCTACTGGTGTACCTTGCAGCTAACATCATTCCGTTAGGGCCAAGTCTGATTGTAGAGGCTTCCCATAGATGCATTCCACAGAGTTTCAATGCCCTTAAGGTAGCCTCTAGTTCGCTTTGCATTCCTCACCCTTATAGAGAAGCCGACTAAACTTTGCATCTCTGTAAGAAGAAGGAGAACAAAAAGTAGGATATGTTGCTCAAAAACTTCGGAAATAAACCAACTGTATAACGTTTGAGGAGAATCGGAAAATGGCTTCCTACCAAGTTAGATTAATCAACAAAAAAGAAGACATCGACACCACAATTGAAGTTGATGAAGAAACTACCATCTTAGAAGCAGCAGAAGAAAATGGTATTGAATTGCCTTTTTCATGTCATGCAGGATCTTGCTCTAGCTGTGTAGGTAAGGTTGTTGAAGGTGAAGTTAATCAAGAAGATCAAAACTTCCTAGATGACGATCAGGTTTCTAAAGGATACGCTCTACTTTGTGTAACTTATCCTCGTTCTAATTGCACAATCAAAACACATCAAGAAGCATATCTCGTATAAATTATTACTTTGGTTGTTGTCTTTGGCAACCAAATAAAGCATGAAGGATGAAGGATGAAAATATACTTCCTTCTTCCCTTCAAAATTATTAATTTATAATTCAAATGTTTACCCCTTTTAGTGTGACTGGCTGTTCATTAGAGTTATTGAGAGCGGGAGAGCGAGGAATCGTCACCTTCTGTAAAAGTCAGGATGAAAGAATCTTAAACAGACTAATATCAATAGGGGTAACACCAAGAACTACTATTACTTTAGAACAAAACTTTCCATCATTTATTTTTAAAATAAAAAATATATCTTTAGCACTAGATACAGAAAGCATCCAAGCTATTTATGTCCACATTATTGATCATTGAACTAATTAAAATATATAATAAATAATATTTTCTTGAACAAAAATTTTTGAATTTGTAATTAAGACCATATATAGCAATTACGAATTACGAATTACGAATTAAATTGACCTCACTCCTATATTAATTCAAGGAGTGAGGTCATTAAATTGAAAGATATAAATGCAATTCGATATTAGTGATAGTTGCTGTTGAATAAAAGGCAACTTGCCTATTTTTATTCAACAGCAACTATCACATCTGATGATTTAATTACTGCATAAGCCTCCTTGCCTTCTGTAAGTCCCAGCTTTTCCGCTGATGATTTTGTGATTATTGACACTAACTCTACTCCTGGTGCAATTTCTAAAATTATCTCAGTGTTAACTGTACCAGGTACAACTTTTTTTACAGTACCTTTGAGAGAATTGCGAGCGCTAATTTCCATGTTTTGTGTGTGTTTTACTTATTTATACTTAAATAAGTTAGCAAATTTGGCTTGAAAAAAGAAAATGTTTTAAATTTCTTAATAAGTCTTAGATGTATAAAGTAAATCTCAAGATCATAATTCGTTTTTATTAAAAACAACATTTAATGGAAAAATGGTATCAAATTTTCGCTTTAACAATGTGCTTAAGACCATTATTAAAGCTAGGGGGAACTTACGCAAAAGTCTATTTGCTATTAGTCTAGATAATGAAATTAGATTGTAAACAATACTGCACTTTAATTGTTTTTAAATATTTTTTTCTAGATATATCCAGGGATCTTTATAAATGATTCATAATTCAAACTTATCAGAGTGATAATATATAACTAAGCTAAATTGTTGCTAGTTAACTTAGTACTAAAGCAAACCAAAGTAAAATTGCTGGGTGAGGGCGGAGAGTAGTGAGTGGGGAAAGATTTTTTCGTTTTACCAAACTTTTAAATACTTAGCAAAGTTGCTTTGGCAAACAACTAGACTTTAGCTACTCGTATAAAATTTTAAAAGAATGGTGGGTAATGCCCACCATTAAGTTTTCTAAGCAATTTTATGCTTAGAAAATACTTAATCGTGTGAGGTTTAAAGAATAATTATGAGTCAATTAAACAGACAAGAATTGAGTGAAGCAACAACTCAATGGCTAATAGCAAAAGCCTATAACCCTGGGGATTTAAATCAGCCAGGAGAAAATGGCGATACAGCTTTGATGAAGGCTACAAGAGAAGGAGTGTATACAGTCGTCAAAGAATTAATTGATGCAGGTGTAGATATCAACGCTCGAAATAGCGATGCCTCCGGCGGGCTACGCCTACGCAACAATGCTTTGTGGTTTGCTTGTTTTGGTAATCACTATGAGTTAATTAATTTACTGTTGGCTGCCAACATTAATATTGATAACCAAAATGATAACGGTGCAACCGTTTTAATGTATGCAGCATCAGCCGGAAAAACAGAAGTCGTCAAGTTACTTTTACAACATCATCCTAACTTATATTTGAAAAACTTAGACGACTATAAAGCTATCGATTTTGCCAGCAATGTAGAAGTTTTAAGGATACTTAAAAATGCCATTAAGTCAGATGTCGGGCAAAGCTTATCATGACGCTACCAAGCATTCTTACTTATCAGTACAACTCGATCCAAATTATGTAGATGCTTCAACACAGCCATCTGCATTTAAAGTTTATCCAAAGTTTTATCGGAGAGTAAAATTAAATCTCAATAATCCTGTTCACTCTTTTATCTCGTTAACCAGTGCGATAACACTAGAAAAAGTATATAAAGATGGCCCTTATAAACTGCGGGTGAATCCATCAGCAGGCGCTCTATATCCTACGGAAGTTTACGTACAGGTTCGTGGAATGGAGGGAATGGTAAATGGTATATACCATCTAGAGGTTGAGAATAATTGTCTAACTCTCATCTATGAATTAATTGATGATGGGTTAGAGAGTTATATTATACCGGGGAAATGTATCAACGGATTCATCTTTTTAATTAGTTGTGTTTATTATAGGTCTAGCTGGAAATATCAAAACAGAAGCATAAGATATTGCTTTTTAGATAGCGGACACCATTTAGGTGCAGTTGCAGCTTCAGCTTTTCTCCACAACCGAGATATACAACTAATTTTCGACTTTGATAAACTTGCTCTCAATTCAGATTTGGGATTTGAGAATAAAGAGTTTATTACTGCTTGTGTGATGTCAGGAGAAGTACAAGATAAAAAAATCAGACGATTAAGGCTGAAAGTTCCTTTTGTTTCTGGTACTGATTATTTTGAATCCAATCAATTTATTGAAGATGGCTATCAAGCAACTACTCTACAAAATAGCCGCCAGCAGCAATTAGAATATCCTCAATTTGAATTCGACAAAGATAAATTTTATCAAGTTGTTTGGGATAGACGTTCTATTAGACGTTTCCGGAAAGAGTCTATTTCTCAAGAAGATTATTTATATATAGTGCAGCAACTTCAACAGTCAATACCAACAGAAAACTATGAGGAAATAGAAATTTACTCAGTCGTGCATCGAGTAGAGGGAATGACATCTGGGTTATATAAAGGTACGTATCTGGTTAAGACAGGTAATTTTAGTGAAAAGACAGGTTACTTATGTATTAATCAGGCTATTGCTAAAGATAGCGCTGTAACTTTATTTTTTGTGTCAGATTATTTAAACTACCAAACTGCTATGCAAATAGCTGGTTTTCTGGGACAGAGACTTTATTTAACTAGTAATTATTTGGGGATTCAGTGTAGTGGAATAGGTGCTTATTATGATGATGAAACCCAGGAATTATTAGAAACAAATAAAGATGTACTTTATGGAATGGTGATTGGAATATAAGTAGGAAGCTAAAGAGAGATGGCTAGAAATATGTATTACTTTAATAGTGATGACTCACATCCTATGCAACCAACATCGGCAGATATTATACTGCGACAGCAATTAGAGGATTCTATTAGTAGATACTTTTATGAAGCGTGCGATCGCAATATTCAAAATCTGCTGTCTGATTGCCGGTGGTATGTCACAACCCACGCCAATGCTCTGACATTGGTAATTGAATGTCCCGATCAAGTTATTAATTGGCGTGTTTTACAAAAAATTGTGCCAATGGGGACATTGCTATATGGAATTGTTAACAGTGCTAAAATCCGTGTTTGTCCGCCAGAAAGTCAAGGTATACCTTTTGAAATGAGGGTAGATGAACTTTCTGTTTATCGGGATTGGGCTTGATTTGATTTTGGATTGTTAATTAAAAGTTGATATTCTGTTTGATAAGTGCAGCTACCTCTTCAAAAACTAAATCAGCAGAATGTTTGACAACAAGACTTAATTCCAGCCCCAAAGCAAGATTTGCAGCCTCAATTAAATAAACTGTGACATCTTCAGGAAAGTCATTTTGAAAGATTTTCCGTCCGGCGGCTAAAGCATTATCCCAGCGAAAATCGTGCAAGTTATAACTAGGTTCTGGCAACGCTTCCAGTTCTTTTCCTGGAACTTTAAACACAGCACCCGGTTCTGAACCAGTTGAACTTGCATCAATAATTACTAATTGTTTACTACCTCTAGCTTGAAACATTACTTCCATCCCTGCGGTGCCACAGTCATAAACTCGCACATGAGGGTGAGGGTTTTCAGCTAGATATTTTTGTAAGCGTTGGGCAATGATTACGCCTACTGCGTCGTCATTGCGATTGAGATTTCCACAACCAATAATAGTTAGCATCAAATAATGACGATTACTTGTATGAACCAATGTATGAGTACTGGTATCGAGTAGGCTGTAGATCAGATAAACAGTAGTGACTGAAACAGAGGCTTTGACTAATAATATAGACAAAGCCTCTGAAAAATAATTTATCAGTCGGAAACTATAAATCTACACCATGTTTCTTGGCAACTTCAGTTAGTTTCTCATACTGATGTTGTGATGCTTGAGTTAATATCTCTTCAGCCTGTTCTTTAGTACTTCCCTCTTTAGGAATTAAATACTTGACATAAAGAGATACAAAATCAGCTGCGATCGCTAAACCGGATAAAGCGTGTTTGTCAGCTTCCTTGCCAGCGATCGCAGCTACCAAACCGGCTTTAATTGGGTCTGGTTTAACTTTCATGAACTGCTCGACAAGTTTAGGAACGTAGTCTTCTGGTGGCAAATTATCTAACTTACTTCTATCAGGAGTAAAGTTACATTCTGCGGCTTGAGCTTGCTCTAAAACACACCATTCTATGTATTCTTGCAATGCTGCATCGGGAACGCGAGGGAGATAATTATGTAGCGCTAAATCAGACACAAGCTTACCGTGTAAATTGCTGTTTTATGCAAATGCATTAACGCAAGCCTAACGCACTGTTTCTATAAGTTTTAGTGTGGTACGCTACGAGTTTTGAATATAAGGCATTGGGAATAGGACATTGGGAATAGGTTATTTATCCCTCATTTTCCCCAAATTTATCTTTTGGGCAATCGCTTAGGTAGATGGTTAATCAAGTAAGCTGTAAGTAACCCAAGTTGGAGAAATGGAGCGCGAAACATGACACTCACTGAGCTACTTCCTGCTGTCAGGAAACTCTCTATATCAGAAAAAATTAAGCTAATCCGCATTTTGGCGGAAGAATTGGATACCAACAAAGATATTTCACCTCTCGAACCATTTAAAACCTATGATTTGCCTACACCCTACAATTCGTTTGGCGCAGGTGAAATTCTCATGCAAGCCTTGAAACAGGAAGATTAGGTCTGACCACATGCGATTCAAATACTCGACCACTGACCTTTCCCAAAATGAGTTTGACAGTTTGCCACGGATTCCACTTTGTCTTCGTCAGGGTGATAAAGCTGTTGAAGCTCTTGGATTAGTGGACAGTGGTGCAACTGTAAATGTTTTGCCCTATGAAATTGGTATTGAGTTAGGTGGGGTTTGGGATGATAGCAGGGCGATTATTCAATTAGCAGGCAACCTGAGCAATCTGCCAGCAATGCCATTCTTTGCAAACGTTGAGATCGGTGACTTTGCGCCAGTTCAACTGGTATTTGCTTGGGTGAGAAGAGCGAATGTACCCTTAATTTTTGGACAGACAAACTTTTTCCTAGAGTTTGATGTGTGTTTCTACCGTTCCAAACTTGAATTTGAGATTGAACTAAAATCTGAGTAATAAATATGAATTTGTCAATGATGCGATCGCAAGTGCAACGGAGATAAAAATTCTGCTAACTCAACCAGCCCTTGTGCTTCTCGTCGTTCTGCAAGGGGGAGCGCTTCGCCTGCATCTTGGCGATCTAGCAGAAATTGCAAACGCTCTTGGACAGCTTCAGGAAGTTGAAAGTGAATCAGTTCAATAGGTATCTCAATAACTTCAGCCATACATCAGCCATACAAAGTATGTCTACCAAAATCGCAATCACTTGTAGAGCCAGTGTAACTCAATGTGCGTTGTGGTAGACAACCTGATATTTGAGAATTAAGCAGTCCGAAAACGCGCTAACTCTTCACCAGTTTTAGCATCATGGGCATGGACTGTACACACTAAACATGAATCAAACGATCGCGCCACATGACCAACTTCCACCGGATCGCTAGAATCGTAAATGGGTGTCCCAATTAAAGCTTCTTCAATGGGGCCACGGATTCCTTCACCGTCACGAGGGCCGATATTCCAAGTACCTGGGGCAATAACTTGGTAGTTTTTAATCTTACCGCCCTCTATTTCCACCCAGTGAGATAAGGAACCGCGTGCTGCTTCCGTTGCACCCCAACCCTTGCCATCTTTTTCTTTGGGTTTGATATACCAAGGGTCGTTTAATTTGAATTCGCGCAAGCAGTGTTCAGCTTGACGATATAACTTGACAAGTTCGTGAACTCGTGCTAGCTGACGCACATGAATACTAGCACCACCCATTTGTTTGAAGACATCAAGGATAAAACCGTCGTAGTGTTGCCAAGATTCGCCATGTTGACCACCAGCTACTAATTGCCGCGCTAAGGGGCCGGTTTCCAAGCGTCCGAAGTCTTTGTGCAGGACTGCACTCGACCACGAGTAGGCGTTATCGAAGTCTTTGGTATTGATTGCAGTGGGTTTAGTGGTGCGATCGCTAGGGTGAATATCTGCTGTCCCTTCATCGTACCAAGAGTGAGTTGTATTCTCGCGGGTAAATGACTGATCCATTAAAACGTGAGTGTCTGCGAAGCTGTCGTACACACCACTTTTCATAATCATCGCCGCATTTCGTCCTTCGATAGTCGGCTTTTGGTATTTATCTTCATGGGCTAAATATCCCCAAGTGACATATTTACCAACACCAGCGCCATATCTATCTAAACCGATATCTAAACCCATGCGCCAATAAAAACCTAAGTCGGAATCTCGATGATTTCGGTCTTCATCCAACCAATCTCTAAAGTCATCATAAGTTTGGATTTGTTCGTAGCGTTCTAATGAACAACCCAACCACACTGGTTCTAACCAATTGGTGCGGAAGTATTCGAGAATCGCCCAAGCGCGGGTAATGTCTGTAAGGGTTGGGGCGCACATCACACCACCAGGCACCATATAACTGCTGTGGGGCCATTGTCCGCCCAATAGTGCATAAATTTCTACGGGTTTAGCGGAAATTGTTATGCCTAGTTCGTAAGATTTGCCAGTGAAGGCGGCAAAGCGTTTAACAGCTTCCTCATAATAGCGACTATTACGGTATTTTCTATTTGTTAAATCAATAGCAAACAGTCCATAAAAATAGCGGGGAATGCTTTGAATTGTCTCGACAATTTGACCGAGATTTCTCGCCAGAATTGCATTACGAGGAACTTCTGTTTCCCAAGCTGTATCTAATGCCCAAGATGCAGAAGTTAGGTGAGAACCGCCGCAAATTCCGCAAATGCGAGGTGTGACAATTAATCCGGCTTGCGGATCTTTACCGCGTAGGATAACTTCAAATCCGCGAAATAATTCAGCGTGTGTCCAAGCGTTGACTACTCTTCCATGTTCAATATCAACTCGAACATCTAAATCGCCTTCAACTCTACCAACGGGCGAAATGTCTAATGATTGAATTGTCATTTGTTATTTGTCCTTTGTCATTTGTTATTTGTCCTTGGTCATTTGTCCTTTGTCATTTGTTATTGGTAATTATTCACTCGCCCCTCCGGCAAAATGGTCGAAACCCTTGATTTATCGTTGATGGGAGTGTGAAAGGTTATAGTCTAATACGCTTGGGTTTTCAAGACGCGATAAATCGCCGTCTCTACAAGTGTTTTGTTGCTCATTCTGAACTGTATTAGGTTATAGTCATTGGTCAAATCACAAAGGACAAATGACTAATGACCAATGACAAATGACTAAACTGTAAAAAAGTCTTCTTCTGCCCAAGGTGGTGCTGCATCTTTTGCAACCATTGTGAGTAAGGCGTAGTCTTTTTTGTTCACTCCTGGCGGTAATTCTTTGGGAACTCCCATTACTGTTTGGGTTTTGAATACTGTTCCTGGTTTGAGATCAAAGAAGGGAAATTCTGGTTCTGTGCAACCTAAGCAAGGCATTCCAGCGCGAGTTTTAGAAGAGACGCGGTTCCATAAGATGCGGTTGCAGGAAGAATGAGTCATGGGGCCGCGACAACCCAAGTCATAAAATAGACAGCCTTTGCGCTGACCAAATTCGGCGGTTGATGCTTTGTAGGCAAAGTGGACGTTGCGGGTACAACCTGTTTGGGTATAGGTGTTGAAGAAGGTTTGGGGACGATTTAGTTCATCGAAAGCAATGTCTGCTATGCGTCCAGTAGCGATCGCAACTAATATCTGCGTAATCCAGTCGGGATGGGTGGGACATCCAGGTATATTAATTACAGGTAATCCGGCTTGCGATACGAAATCTTTCCCTAAAAAGCCGCCTTCTTGACGTTTGAGAAATTGCAAACCTTCCGATTCGCTGGGGTTGGGTGACATGGCGGGAATTCCTCCCCATGTGGCACAGTCTCCCACAGCGACAATAAATTTAGCAACTTTGGCGAGGTCTGCTAACCAATCTTTCATAGCGCGATCGGCAAAGCGATTCCATTCGCCAGTACCGTTGGGGGCGTTAACAACACTGCCTTCAAATACCAAGATATCTAAAGAAATTGTGCCAGAAATACAATTCCGTAGCAGCGTTTGTAAATCGTTGCCTAATTCCAGCCCCAAGGAAGGATGCCAAAGTATATTGATACCAAAGTCGGCAATTAAATCGCAGACTGTCGGTTCTTCAGCGTTGAGAAATGACATGGTGTTGCCTGAACAAGCACCACCTTGTAGCCATAGTACATTAGTCATCGGCTAGGTGTTTTTGTATTGTTTGCGATACGTGACTTAGTAAATAATGCTTGTAGAGTCTCACGTATTTATCAATATTTATTTATTTATATTAGTGGATTTTCTATTGGATTATCTTTTGTTAAATAAAAATTAATCATTGCTAAGAATTTCAATGTACTTAAAATTGCTTAAAAGGTTGTAACAAGAACATAATTTTTTACTAGAGCTTGAATAATAAACGAAGCGCACTGATTTTAGATAGCTGTTTTAAATTATTTTGAGAGAGTTGGAATCTCAACTTTTATATATAAATGGGCTAATATTTTAAAGGTGAAGGTCTTGTAAATTAATAAATATCACCGCTAACCAAAAAAGGTAAATAGTAAAT
>NZ_JAAGOG010000098.1:0-29176 GCF_010747425.1 Nostoc sp. UIC 10630 | reverse complement strand
TTATTAGATAATTTTTGCTGGCAATGGAGATTTTGGGGTGTGTTAAATAGCCCCATACACTTGTAGTGATTAATTCTATTATTTTGATAATTTTTTGCTCTAGTTACCTGATAAAGTAGTATATATATCTGGGTTAAGTGGGCTATCAAAAAATAGTCTCTCATCAGATTGCAAGCCAATAATATTGATTTTGAGGCTACAATTTATGATAAGATTTTTGCGAAAAAAAATAGTTTTTTTCTTCACAACAATTGTGCTGGCAATTCTGCTAATTTCTCATCAACCAGTACTAATAGCTGAGGCACAATCTTCTACACCAACACCAACGCCTGCTAGGTCATTTCCCCCTGTAGCTTATCCTAATAGGTCACTAAGCGCTTTCCCTGCACAGCTACCACCATTGCCTTATGGTTATGGGGCATTGGGAAAAGCTATTGATGCTGAAACGATGAAATTGCATCATGATGCACACCACGCTAGCTACGTCAAGAACTTAAATGATGCATTAAAGCAGTACCCAGATTTGCAAAAAAGAAGTGTTGAAGCTTTATTAGTGGATTTGAACAGCGTACCTGAAGATATTCGGACAAAGGTACGTAATAACGGTGGTGGTCATCTCAACCACACCATTTTTTGGCAACTGATGAGTCCCGACAGTGGTGGACAACCAACGGGAGCGATCGCTCAAGAAATTAACCAAACTTTTGGCAGTTTTGATGCCTTTAAAAAACAGTTTAACGCAGCAGGTGCCGCTCGCTTTGGTAGTGGTTGGGTTTGGCTAGTACGCAATCCTCAAAATCAACTCCAGATTGTTACTACAGCAAATCAGGATAATCCAATTATGGATGGTTTCTATCCGATTATGGGTAACGATCTATGGGAACATGCTTATTACCTTAAATATCGCAACCGTCGGGCTGAGTATTTGAATAATTGGTGGAATGTTGTGAATTGGCCGCAGATTAACAGGCGATCGCAACTGTCATCACAACAACCTCGTTAGCAATACTATCAGGGATATCAAACCGTTTATAGAAATCTTTATAAAGCTACCTCTAGAGGTAGCTTTACTTATAGCACTGCTACCCTTCTACATTCCTTTTTAACCAGATGTCTAATTATGAATTACGGATTTTTAAAGACCGATGTTTAGAACGAACTATGTATAGTAGAACAATTAGCAATACAAGTGCTTTGATCATTGATGGCTCCACTACCTTCTTCACTTCCGTAGGGGGTTTAGGAGTAACATTACACGGAATCTCAATTATCTGTGTGTGATCGGAGCCACTACCACTAGGAGTCAGATCACATTCGCCTTTGCTGGTGAGAGACAAAGGTGTAGGTGGAGGTGTAGGTGTAGGTATAGGTGTATTTTCTGGAGGAATAGATGTTTCGCCTGAAGAAGTATCGCCATCCATCAATAGAATCATCGCTATAACAAGAGCTCCAATTCCTAGTGGCCAGAGTGGAAAGGAATCAGGGCTGTCTGCTAGGACGACTTCTCCCTCAGAGCCGGGGATATCAAAGGCTATCGTTTCTCCATCCAACGGTACTGGACTGTCACTAACCAACATATCTCCTGGGATATCTTCTCCCAAAAGCTGATTAAATTCTTCTGGAATCGCGTTGTTGGGTCGTCCGAGTTCCCCACCATCTTCGGAGTATGGATAGGATAGTAGTTCAAAAACCCTCTTTTCGAGTTGGTTTGGATCTCCAGAATTCAACGCATCTAAGCCTGTAGAGATTTTATTTATATAAAAATTCGTCATCTCTGGCGACAGACCTAAAGATTGAATTTGCTCCTTAATGTTGGAAATTTTCGAGGCTTCCTCAAACAGCAGTCGTCCGTATGAGAATTTCAAGTCTAGTAGTCCATCACGGAGGCTGACCGAGTTATTGCCTCCTGAATATGGAGACCAGTAGAACTGGTTTGTTACTAGTCCGAGTCCTTCTACTGGATTGCGACCAAACTGTTGTCCAAGAAGGTATTGAGAGCTATCCATGATTGCGGGTGATTCGTTTGCCCAAAAAGAGGCGAAAGGTACCGCAGGGAGATTGGGATTGTTACCGTAATAGCTAGCAAAATTCTGGAAATTTTTTTCCCCACCGGCTGCTCGAATCAGGAGGTTTTGATAAGTACTCCCACCATTTAATTCCACTAATCGTTGGATTACCGATCCAGTTTTATTGCAGGTCAAACCAAATCCCACATTACATCCAGGAATGACTCGCATCTGGTTCAAATTCTGGTTATTGATTTGGTACTGGAGATACTCAGACTCCAATCCTTGTTGGATACCATAGCGTCCAATATTGAGTTGTGCAAAAGCAGACTGACACGTAGTGAGTCCTACTGCGAGAGATGAGAATGTGATCGTTGCAAAACGAACCGTTTTCGATATTGCAATTGTTTGAAAAATTGATTTAGGCAAGATGCACCTCCAGTAAACGACAGCAATTTAATTGGGCTGGGAATTCGGTATTGGTTCTTCTCCCCAATCTCCAGTCCCCAACCCTAAGTCAGCAATCCCCACTCCCGAATTCAACTCTTAGGTAAATAAATGTTGATCGTGATTCCGGTACCTTTGAGATTCCCTGATGAGAGTGTGTGATATAAGACCATTCCTCGATTTGGTTGATCGAAAAGAAATGCACGACGTGTAGGTTTGATCTTCCCTTGCTTTACTAAGGAAACGAAGGCTTCTAAATATCTACGTATACCTTTGCGGTTCTCTTGAGTCGTATTCAGATGATGCTCGATCAGCATCATAAAGAAGTTCAAGCTACGATTTTCTTGCCCCTCAATCAGACTACCTTCATCTAGAAAAGAACTTGCTATGAGCCTGTTATCCACTCGTTTAACCTTAAACAGAGTAAAATAACGCCCTTCTTTTTTCGGATCGTTTGCATAACAGACCCAAGAACCCTCTGTATTTTGGGTAAAACCTTGTTCAGCAAGGTAAGAAAGCAAAGAATTATTGGCCTTAGTCTGTGGTGGAGGTAATAAATCTTCAATGGGATCTAAAGAGCAAATCCTCTGTGTTGTTTTCCGTTGAGACACAGCAGCCTCCTGGATACGGAGGCGCAGGGGCTTGTCAGCAGACATTGCCATGCTAGACATTGCAGCCAATACAGACACTTGGAGAGCGATCGCTCCAATTAAACGAACAATGATATTCATGTTTTACCTGTTACTTTTACTTACGTTGTCAATAATCAAGTCGTTACTAAATCAGGATTGATTTAGCAGTCCTAAACCATTTGTTAAATTTAAGTGTTTGCCTCATCTGATCGAGGTCGCTTAAGTTTTCACCAGTCAAATAGGAATTGTATATATAGGTAACTAAGCACAAAGATAATCAGTATCTAAAGAAAAGACACAATCTTAATGTTTTATTGGCAACAAAAAACGTGCTTTCTGTTACTTTTATGTATACAAAAAACCCTTGACATTGCGTCAACACTTTTATATTTACTGTTGTCTAATTTTTTGCCGATGCTAAGAGGTTTTTATGCCTTCTTCGCTGGCTATCATGATTCCTAAAAAAGGGCTTTTTTAGCTCTTTAGTATCTTATATAAGCAGAGTTTCAAAAGCTCTGTGCTTTGCACATTGCTGCTTTTGGTGATTTCCTTGCTGGGTTGAATAACTTTTTGTTTTTTGGAGGTAGCACGCCTGACTAGCTGTTTCAGCATGGTCGTAAGTTGATGTATAAATAATATCTCCTGACAGTAAAATAATATTACCATGAGCTTGAGACATGCAACTGTATTGTGGACAGTTATCAAAGTTGTACACAGTAAATCGTCACTACCTCTCTATGAAATTTCATGGCAAATAGCTGAGAGTCAAAGTCCATTTACTTATATATCGTTAGTATTTTTAAAATATAGTACTCTTGTTCTTAGACTATTCATTTTTTTGTCTTAAATGTAACTTGCATTTAAAAGGCATACGTATATCAAGATATTCTTATTGCTGGATAAGCTTGATTATCTGAACTTTAAGCTAGAAGCGATCGCATCATATCCTGACTTTTCACGGCATCTGGAAAACCTCACTTCTATTTCTCTCTCCTCTTAGGAGAGAGACTTTGAATTTTCCCCCTCCCCAATACATCAAGAGGATAAAAAAAGCGTATCTTTGACTACAATTAAGATATTAACTTGGTATTTTTATAAGCCTTGACAGTATGAATGTGGAATTTTTTAACAGGATTCCTTTTATGCCTTTAGTATTACTATGGCTAGCTTACACTCTCCTGGGATGGTATCTTGCTGCTAATCATATTGTTTGGTTAGTGGGAGCTTTTGTGGCTTCTATGGTTATAGTTATTGTGCGAAAGAGTACTTCTTGGTTAGAGCGTTTAGTTGAATTTGGATCTCAAACTTTAGCTGTCATATTATTTTTAAGTATATCAATTGCTTTTGTAGCAACTTGGTCGCTATTATTAAGGCTTTTTCTCATACCTTTAGCAACTACGATTTTAGCTGATTTGGAAATGCGCTTTTCTGGCTTTAACAAGCTAGATTCATTCTGGATTTTAACGGTTATAGCAGTATTAGGTTTGGTTGTGGGTGAATTAATCGATATTCTACTTTTTCCCAGTAGTAGATACTAAAAAATTAAGAGGATGTTTGAAAAGTTCTTTTCTTGGTAGCAAAACGTTTTAGATCCCCCTAAATCCACGCCAGTTGCTCATGGGGGAAACCCCCTTCTCTACGAGACGCTCTGCGAAGGCGCTAGCCTCTCCCTTTGGGAGAAGACCGCACTGGCTCCCCTTAAAAAGGGTGACTTTGATTCCGGTTCCCCCCTTTTTAAGGCTACTGTGTATGCACAAGTTCTAAAATCCTTGCCTGGTAGGATACAAGCCTTAGTAGGCAAGGTTTTGAACCGAGCAAGCTAATTATCAATAGTGTCAGCTTATTGATATAGGTTTAACGGATAATCTTGGATTTTAAAAAAAATTTTCCGTTCTTTTGTGTCTATGTGATTCCCAACTCAACTTGTGTATACACGGTAGCTTTTTAAGGGGGGTTAGGGGGGATCAATAAGTGCAAAGATACAGCCAACCACTTTTCAAACAACCTCTAAGAGTAAAAAGAAATTTTTATGATTTATTACTCGTTAATCCCTACTAATCTCAAATTTTAGGTGATTACTAGTAGTTCGCCAAGTGAACTTGGCGGGGTAAAGGGAAAGGGGGAAGGGGGAAAGGTTTTAAATCCCTTACCCTTTCCCCTTTCCCCAGACCTCACATAGCATTTTTGGGTTGGCAGACTACTAGATCATCTACCTGCTTATCGAAGCAATGCACGATTTCCCACTATTAGTCAATCATTCTCTAGATTAATTTGACATTCTCCCCACCTTGCTATGAAAAGCAAAATTGAAGCGATCGCTGTAGGTACATTGATCTGAATGTGGCGAGATGGATATTACCGCTTGAAGACATATCACTGATGATTGTCATTTTTGAGTCACATTTGTTTTTAACCATAGAGACATAGGTAAAACAGTGCAAAAAAAGATGAAACAAAGCGGAGAGTTCCCACTCAACACTAGTAAGGAAGTGACGTGAGTAGACGTAAAGACTACAGTTTGCTTCAGCAGACAGCAACAACTGAAGTAGCAACACCCAAGCCATCACTGACATTACCAGATGCAGTGGCTCTGATTGTCGGTATTGTCATCGGGGCAGGGATTTTTGAAACCCCGGCTTTAGTGGCAAATCAAGCAGGTAGTAATATTGCTGTACTGCTTTTTTGGCTAATTGGCGGTGTGGTATCTCTGGTAGGAGCGCTGTGCTATGCAGAGTTGGCAACTGTCTATCCCGATGTTGGTGGTACTTACTATTATTTGAAACGTGCATTCGGGCGGGGAGTTGCCTTTTTATTTGCCTGGGCGCGGATGACAGTAATTCAAACTGGTTCCATTGCTCTGTTGGCATTTGTTTTTGGCGATTATGTTTCTCAGATATGGCGGCTAGGAACGTTTTCGTCTTCTATTTATGCAGCCATCGCGATCGCACTTTTAACTGCTTTGAACATCATCGGTTTGCAGCAGGGGAAGTGGACGCAAAACTTGCTAAGTGCAGCAAAAGTTCTGGGTTTGTTGCTGGTAGTGATTCTTGGGCTTACCGCCATTCCTAATTCTGCTCCCCCTGGAGAATCTGCATCATCAGGAACCTGGGGATTAGCGATGGTGTTTGTGTTGTTGTCTTACGGCGGTTGGAATGAAGCGGCTTACATCTCCGCAGAAATTCAAGATGGACGACGTAACATTGTGCGATCGCTAATGTGGAGTATTGGGATCATTACAGCCATTTATTTGCTAATCAATCTGGCTTACCTACGGGGGCTAGGATTAGCAAACATGGCCCAGTCGGAAGCAGTAGCCGCAGATTTAATGCGCTCTCTTTGGGGCGCACCGGGAGCCTTGTTTATTAGTGTATTGATTGCGATCGCTACTTTAGGAGCAACCAACGCCACAATCTTTACCGGAGCGCGTACCAACTACGCACTGGGACAGGATTTTTCGCTATTTGGTTTTATGGGACACTGGAAACAGCGTCCAAGTAGTCCCACCTATGCCTTATTCTTGCAAGCAGCGATCGCTTTAGCATTAGTTTTTTTAGGCACGCTCACCCGCAAAGGCTTTCAAACAATGGTGGATTACACCGCCCCAATATTTTGGTTCTTCTTCTTGCTTTCTGGCATATCCCTGCTGGTATTGCGAATCCGTGAACCCCACATAGCACGACCATTCCGTGTACCATTTTATCCTTTTACACCATTGCTCTTTTGTGCCGTCTGCGGTTACTTGCTTTATTCCAGCTTGGTTTATACAGGCGTGGGAGCAATTGCAGGTGTTTTAGTTGTCGCAGCAGGTATCCCCCTGTTGTTCTGGAATAACTATCGCCAAGGTAGGACTTAATACAATTTTGGATTTTGGGTCGCACTTTGGTGCGCTTCTAGCGCAACTTAAACCTCATGTGAGTTGTTTTACTAACTACAACTACCGAATCAAGTAAAAAATTTATGAACTTCAAAAAAATTCTGTTTTTACTGGTTACAGGCGTTAGTATCAGCAGTTTGGGAATTGCTGGGTGTACGCCAACACAGCCAAATTTGGAAGCTGGGATACAACCTTCTACTTTAACGGGTCAGACCGAAACTGAAACACCATCTGCAACAACTCCTACAACTCAACCACAAGAACGCGCCGGCGATGTTCCTTATGTACCTACACCACAACCAGTGGTAGATGCAATGTTGCAAGTGGCAAAAGTGGGTAAGAATGATGTGCTTTATGACCTTGGTAGTGGTGACGGAAGAATTGTCAACACTGCGGCACAAAAGTTTGGTACGCGTGGTGTTGGCATAGATATCAATCCTGAACGTATTAAAGAAGCTAATGATAATGCTCAAAAAGCAGGAGTAACCGATCGCGTCAAGTTTGTGCAACAAGACTTGTTCACCACTGATTTTAGTGAAGCAACAGTAGTTACACTTTACTTACTGCCAGAGGTTAATGCTAAACTCCGTCCGAAGCTGTTGAAAGAACTCAAACCTGGTAGTCGCATTGTCTCCCACGCCTTCGATATGGGCGATTGGAAACCACAGCAGACTCTAAATGTAGAGGGAAAAACTATTTATTACTGGGTAGTTCCTGAACAAGTACCAGCGAATTTGCGATAGGAACTAACCAATTCGTAATCTAAGAGGCATCAGATTCAAGTTGAGTTTCCATCTCTTGGATCTGTAGCCTAATTTTTAAGAATTGATTTCCTAAATTCAATTTTTTTAACTTTAAATTACCTCCATTGGGGGTTGACAAAACAATTTTAGATATTTAAAAGAATAATCTAAAATTCAAAATTGTTTGACTAAGTTCAAATTCAAGCAAGGTCAGGAAATATGATAGGGTTAAAGGGAAAGAATGCTTTAATTACAGGTGCAACTTCAGGAATTGGTCAGGCGATCGCTATCAGACTCGCTCAAGAAGGGTGCAACATCGCTATCAATTACCGCAAAAGCCCTGAAGCTGCGGTAGACACAGAAGAAATGGCATTGCAAAAAGCCTGCGGAAATATCGAAAATTGTGGTGTGAAGTCACTACTACTTCAGGGTGATGTCTCCCAAGAATCAGACATTATCGAGATGGTCAACACCGTAGTAAAGGAATTTGGCAGTTTAGATATTCTAATTAACAATGCTGGGATTCAAATAGAAAGTCCATCCCACGAAGTTACGACAGCAGACTTTGACCGAGTAATTGCAGTCAATCTCCGGGGTGCTTATCTCTGCGCCCGTGAAACTATTAAACACCTCCTATCTCTAAATCGTTCGGGGGTGATTATTAATATTTCCAGCGTTCACGAAATTATTCCGCGACCGATGTATATCAGTTATTCCATTAGCAAAGGCGGTATGGAAAACCTGACTAAAACCTTAGCTTTGGAATATGCCAACCGAGGTATTCGTGTCAACGCTATTGCCCCCGGAGCAACAATTACACCAATAAATCAAGACTGGATAGATAACCCTGAAAAAAAGGCGATTGTGGAAAGTCACATCCCAATGGGACGTGCTGGCTCTTCAGAGGAGATGGCAGCCGCAGCAGCTTTTTTAGCTTCGGATGAAGCCGCCTACATCACCGGACAAACGCTATTTGTAGATGGTGGATTGACTCTATATGCTGACTTCCGGGAAACCTGGTCAGCTTGAGGAAGAGGCTAGGGGGCAAGGTGTGGGAGGTGTGGGAGGTGTGGGAGGACGGGGAAGAAGTCTTACTCCCCACACTCAAAAAGCAAGTTATATCAGGGCTTTGCGATTAACAAGCGTGCCATTCACACATGATCACCCCTGTTGCGTTAGCTTCCGGTAGAGTACGAGAACCACGCTTGGTTGTTGTGGGGGACTCAAACCCATTTTCTGCTCCACAGATGGAGAAAGAGGTCATTTCCCCCTGCCTTTTTGTTGAGTAAGGCTGGCGTACTTTCCATAATTAAGCCGATACATACCATTATTAGTGGAATTAAATGCCCATGACTAGCACCATCGATAAGAACAGTCAACTGGAAGCAGAAGCTTGGGAATTATTGGAAGAGTCGATAATTTATTACCAAGGGAAACCCATCGGGACTGTAGCCGCCCACGATCCAGAGGCAGATGCACTCAATTATGACCAGTGCTTTCTCCGCGATTTTGTCCCTTCTGCCTTGGTGTTTCTCATGTATGGCAAAGCAGACATTGTGCGTAACTTCTTAGTAGAAACACTGAAATTACAAAGTCATGAAAAGCAGATAGACTGCTTTGAACCGGGAGCGGGATTAATGCCTGCCAGTTTCAAAGTACATTCTAAAGGGAATGAGGAATTTTTGGTCGCTGATTTTGGTGAGCAGGCGATCGCTCGTGTTCCCCCGATTGATTCTTGTATGTGGTGGATTCTCTTGTTACGAGCCTATGAAAAAGCTACAGGCGATTTGTCACTAGCGCGTCAGCCAGATTTTCAAGCCGGAATCAAACTAATTTTGGATCTTTGCTTAGTACATCGGTTTTCCATGTACCCAACAATGTTAGTTCCCGATGGCGCGTTTATGATTGACCGTCGTATGGGAGTCTACGAACATCCTCTAGAAATTCAGGTGTTATTTTATGCGTCCTTGAGGGCTGCTAGTGAATTGCTTTTATCAGATGGAAATGGCGATACTTACCTCGGCAAAGTCAATAGGCGATTGGGGTCTTTGAAATATCATATCCGCAACTATTATTGGCTAGACCTGAAGCGATTGGGGGAAATCTATCGTTACAAAGATAACGAATTTGGTAAAGAAATTGTTAATAAATTCAACATCAACTCAGAATCAATTCCTGGTTGGTTGACCGAGTGGTTGCCAGAAACGGGAGGATATTTAGCGGGAAATCTGGGGCCGGGACGGATTGATTTTCGCTTTTTTGCTCTGGGAAATCTGATGGCAATCTTAACTTCCTTAGCAAGCGAAAAAGAATCTCAAAGCATTATGAATTTATTCGCCCAACGTTGGCAAGACTTGATCGGCTATATGCCTGTTAAAATTTGCTTTCCCGCAATGGATGGTTTAGAGTGGAGAATTGTTACAGGATGTGACTCTAAAAACAGGGCTTGGTCTTATCACAATGGTGGCAACTGGCCAGTTTTACTGTGGTTATTTGCGTCGGCGGCGCAGAAAGCAGGTCGAACAGAACTTGCTCAAGCAGCGATCGCTATTGCCGAAAGGCGTTTATTGAAGGATAAATTTCCTGAATACTACGATGGCAACAATGGCCGTTTAATTGGCAAAGAAGCCAGAATTTATCAAACTTGGAGCATTGCTGGATTGCTGGCTGCTAAAAAGTTTGTAGAAAATCCAGAGTATTTGGAACTAATCAGTTTTGCAGAGGGTCTTGAAGTCCCAGGCTGTAGCCTGTAGGTATTTAGCGTTGTCATTATCAGGGTGTCTCTACTAACTATTTTCCCAGTCCCCAGTCTCCCCTAGTCCCTAGACCTCTTATTTAATCATGAGAAGGGAAAAGTAACCTCAAATTCTCAAAGACTCGATAACTGATACACTATATTGTAAGAGGTATCTGAAGTGTCATACTTAGTAATATCATCAGATAGTCTTTGCATCCTTAACACGTTTTAACGTGTATAACACATGAAAACTACTTCAGATTTAATTCCAGAATTTGAAAAACTATTCAGACAGAAATTACAACTAAATAATTGTAAACTCAGAAAAAAAAGACAAGAGAATAATTATGAAATTATCACTCCAGCTAAAGACATTTTTTTGATGTATTGGTCTGAATTCCCAGAAGTTAGCTTAATATATCAGGCTGTAGGGGTACGCACTCAGCAGACTAGTGTTTATGAACGTGCTATCCGCTTGCACATTAGTTCTTGTTTGAGTAGTATTCAGGAAAATCCTACCTCTGAAACACCATTATTGGTGAAATAACTAATACTTAGATAATCCACATAATATTTACTAAACTCTCGCCAGTTTTTGTAATATAACTGACGAGGGTTTTTCACCTAAAATCTGTTGATCGTAGAGATAAAAATGCAATCTGAAAAAAATCAAGATCCAGATCAGCTAGATTATAAAACCTTGTTAGCCAATGCAAAGCAAGCCTTAAAACTTGAATATCATAAATCAGCCGCTTTAGCGTCCCAACTGCAAACCATAAAAACTCAGTTAGAGCAAGTTCAGGCTGAAAATAAAACTCTCAGGGAAAGTGCTTATGAAGATGTAGTTAAGCACTTTGAGGCGCGGACTCAAGCAGCAGAAGCACTCGCATTAAAAACAGAAGTACACCAAAGATTCCTTGAAGCTAATGGTTGCAAGGATGATGAGAGCTTTGATACTCTATGGGATAGCATTAAAAATAAGATTCAGATCCAAGACGGCGAAGTGAGAATCGTTGCTCAAAATGGCACTCCCAAATTCACCTTAACGGGTAGCATGATGACTTTGAGGGATTTTATTCAATCCCTCAAGAAAGACCCAATCTCGGAAAAATTTTTCTTGAGCTAGAGAGCCAAATTAATCAAAGGCTTTCGCTACAAGTAGACTAAAAATTGTAGCAGAAAGCTATTCATCTTCGTCTCCTGGCGGTCTTTCGCTCTCGCTTTGTTGAGCGTTCCACTCCAAAATAATGCGTTCCAACATCTCAGACTGCGTACAGCTATTAACATCCGCGTACATTTTAATCAACTGCCTCACTTCGGGACTAATGTGACGGATCTCTAGTTGGTTATTTTGTAGCATGTCCATTAACTTTTAGTGTCTATTACATTATGTTGAACCATTAAACTATGTCTGTTGCAATAAATTTTGTTAATGGCGATCGCTGTCTATCCCCTGCTATGTAATTATTTTTACTTTATAAATAACCTCTTAACCAGGTGGGGCTGCTTCTTCAAAGGGACGAATAATTGCAGGGGCTGGTGTAACTTCTGGTTTAAAAATTCCCTGTAAGGCTTGTTCTAAGGTTTGGGCCATGACAATCCGGTTTTCGTAAGCCACAACTACCCGCACCAGAGTTGGTAGACTATTCTGTGTGGCTTCTAGATAGATTGGCTCAACATAAAGCAGCGATTGCTCAATGGGAATTACTAATAGATTGCCTTGAATGGCTTTCGATCCTTGGCGATTCCACAGGGAAATTTGCTGAGAAATTACCGGGTCTTGGTTGATCCGCGCCTCGATTTGCTCTGTACCGTAGACCAGCCTTTCTTTTGGAAAAGTATATAACAATAACTTACCGTAATTAACACCATCCGATCGCGCCGCTAACCAAGCGATTAAATTAGTCCGTTGTCTAGGAGTATAGGGTAGAAACAGAATAAACTCTTCTGTACGAGAGGCTGCGTCAACAACAGGTGCAGTGGGTAGACTAGTAATCAAATAGTATGGCTCTACCGGACGAGTTTCACTGCCATAGATTTCATTAGGAATCTGCCACTGGTCTTCCCGATTGTAAAATACCTGGGGATCGGTCATGTGATAGGTCATCAACCGCTCAGATTGAATTTTGAAAAAATCCACCGGATAGCGGGTATGACTGCGGAGATTAACAGGCATTGTACTGAGCGGTTTAAACATTTGGGGAAATATCCCCGACCAAGTGGCAATGATTGGATCGCTCTTATCTGCAATATAAAAATTGACACTGCCGTTGTAGGCATCAATCACGACCTTAACCGAGTTACGTATGTAGTTGATACCGTCGCTGCCAGTGTCTGAATAAGGATAGCGATCGCTCGTCGTGTAGGCATCAATAATCCAGTAAAGATAACTGGGATTACTGGGGAAATCTTCATTAGCAGCAGCAGCTACTAAATAGGGATCGCTGTCAAATTTCAAAAAAGGTGCGATCGCTTGAATTCTTTGCTTGACATTTCGCCGCAGTAGCAATTTTGTCTCTGGTAAAAAGTCCTGCGTCAGCACCATCTGCCAATCTTTCAAATGCATGGCAAATAACCACCGTCGCCATACTGAACCGATTTCCACGCCACCCAGACCATCGTAAGAGTTGTAAACATTGTCACTACCACTGGGGTAGTCTAACTCTCTAACTCTTGTGCCAGTCATTACGTAGGTATTGGCTATTTCACCGTAATAAATTCGGGGTTGACCAATGGGAATGCTTTTACGAATGGCTGCACTAGAAGTTGTGAGGGCGCTACTATCATCACTAATATCTTTGACAAAATATTCTGGTAGTCCACCAGGCCCAACTGTATTAACTGGGCTAACAGTAAACCCAAAACCGTGGGTATAAATTAAATGGCGGTTAACCCATGTTTGAGCTTCCTGTGGTACAGCATTGTAGTCTAATTCTCGTGCGGCAATCAGTACCTGCCGCCGTTCTGTTGCTTCATCCGCTTCCTGCTTAGGTTCTGATGACTTTTGGGGCGTTGATGGTCGGGGTGAAGTTATATCTGTTTTCAGAGTATATCGATCAATATCGGCATCAGGGAAGCGATAATACGGCCGAATTTGTTGCAGTTGACGGTTAGTTTCTAACAGTGGTCGTTGATCCCAAAGGCGGATATTCCGAATTGTCAAGTCATTCTTTTGAATATCAACTTCAGTCAGTGTTCCTTGAGGGTTGAAGCCTGTGGAATCGATCGCTTCTAAATCGAACGCTTGACGAGTCAAGGCGATAGTCCGCTGAATGTAGGGTTGCTCTCGCTGCAACTCATTAGGTTGGACAATTAAATATTGGACTACCGTTGGTAAAACAACGTCAGCCGCTACAACTAATACTAAATAAATCCCCAAACCGTAAAATACCAAGGAACGATACCGAGATTTGGGTTTCCAGAAAAACGTTCGCCAAAGTAGGTAAAAGGCGATCGCTACTGCCACAACACATAAAAAGGTATAAGCTGGCAACTGGGCTGTCACATCTGTATAGCTAGCACCATAACTTACACCACGGCTAGAATACACAAGTTCATAGCGACTTTGCCAATAACTCAAAGCCACTACCAGCATTAATAAACCACCCATACCGAATAAATGACGCTGCTGCTGGGGCGAAAAACCAGGAAAAATCCCCTGACTTAAACTATCCGCCGACAAAAGATAAGTAAGGGTAACGGCGACGAAACCATACAAACATAATCCCATCACCCAGAGTTCTAGCAATTCCCAAAGGGGTAAAGAAAATATGTAAAAGCTGATATCTCGACCAAATAAAGGGTCAGTGCTGTTGAAAGGGGTGGGGTGGAAATATTGCAGTACCTTTGGCCAGTGTTGGAATAGGATGAATGCAAAACTGGGACTGAGTATAACCGCGATCGCAGTGAGTAAAAATTGGGGATAGATTAAGATTGCGATCGCTACTCCCCCAATTAAACCGAGATACCAAACTTGAGAGAAAATCTGCCTCAAAAGTTGCCAGATTGTCTCTGGTCGAAATAGGGCGGGAATGGGTAAAATGCCCTGATTAACTGGAGAATCCCAGTAAGAAAAAGCAATTTGACCATAGTGAACCAACATCACCCCGATCAACAAGCTTAATATCAGGCTTAGGGATAATAACCCGCGCAATCTCAATTTTTTAAAGCGTTGCGGTGTAAGTATTCGGGTTTCGTCGCGTCTTGAATAATGAGGGCTGAGAAAATTTGTTAATTCACTCGTGAGTTTTGCTTCCTCACGCCTAACTTCCTCAATCTTCAAAGACTGGGAATATTTGAGCCGTTGTGCCAAACCCAGATTTAGCAATAGATAGACAGCAGTTATCCCAGCTACTACTACCCACAAAACACCACGAGTCATCACCCTCAACAAAAATACTTGGAGGTAGCCGACTTCCTGAAACCAAAAAATCTCTGCTCCGACGCGGGAACCGAGATCCAACAGTAACCCCAGCCCCAAGAATAAAATTAATAGTCTAAAGCCCCATTTCCAGATCATTCCTTGGCAGCCAAACTATCTGCAAAGCCAAACTTACCGCATCAACGAAGGTATTTGATGCTTTCCTAAAAATTATTACTACTTTCCACGATAGCTGAATTCAACGACAGCTTAAAATTTATATCTGAAAGTCAAAGTTTAATTCACACACTTTACAAAAGAATCATGTTGTGTATAAACGTAAATAAGGCGATGTGCAACTTATTCTTATAACCCCACTTCCATTTCTCTCCCCGAAAGGTCAAGAGGCTTGATTCTTGCTCCCCAATGCTAGCTTACGGTGTACACAAATCATCTCTACAAAACGTAGATCCTCCTAAATCCTCCTTAAAAAGGAGGACTTTGAGAGGTTTTTGCCCTTTTTTAAGGGGGGTTGGGGGGATCAAAAGTTTGTGGGACAACTTTAAAAGACTTGTGTGTACAACCTAACCAACGCTAGCAGAGAAGGGACTGGGGGTTAGGTCTGAGAGAAAGTTGCACACGGCGTATTCTTTGATAGGAAATACACTCAGGCGCTAGGGCTAATTCATGTAGATGCAAAGGGGTAAGCCATTCCGGTGAACGGGTTCTTAGGCATCAAGGAACTGGGATTAGCGTACCCCTGCGCGTAGGGCTTACCGATTGCCTTACGACAAATATGATTTTAAAAATCATCCATATTTGGTATTTCCTATCAATGCGTAAGTATTATATTATTGTTCATTTTATGCAAATAAATTCTTCAAAAGGTATCGCTTAAGCACAACTTTTTTCAAATTATTTAAATTCTTCAATACCTTATGAGGTAAGGAAATTGGGGATATGTATAGGTTCTCAATGAGATTAACTAAGAACAGAGATAATACTGCATGACTTAAGATGAATATATACTCCCATTCAAATGGATTCCCAGTATGCTCTGTTGTGTGAATCCCGATTGCCAAAAACCCCTAAATCCTGATAAAAATAACTATTGCCATAGTTGTAGAGCAGAATTAATACCCCTGCTGGGAGGTCGCTATCGTCCCACTCAGGTGTTATCAGATGAGGGCGGATTTGGTAGAACCTATTTGGCAGAAGATGTACACAAGCTGAATGAATGCTGTGTTGTTAAGCAATTTGCCCCAAAACTTCAGGGAACTGGGCCACTAACAAAGGCCATTGAACTATTTAAACAAGAAGCCAGCCGATTACAAGAACTCGCCGAACATCCACAAATTCCAACTTTATTGGCTTATTTTGAGCAAAATGGCTATCTGTTTTTAGTACAACAATTTATCAATGGGCAAAACTTGCTTAAGGAACGGGAAAGGCGCGGAAACTATAGTGAAACAGAGATTCGCGAACTTTTGCTAGATTTACTGCCCGTACTGAAGTTTATCCATGTACGGGCAGTAATTCATCGGGATATCAAACCACAAAATATTATTCGTCGTCAAAGTGACGGGCGATTAGTGCTAATTGATTTTGGAGCCTCTAAGCAGCTGACAGCAACAGTGCAGACTAAAATGGGCACTGTTATTGGCTCACACGGTTACACTGCACTTGAACAGATGCAAGATGGCAAAGCTTACCCAGCCAGCGATTTATTCAGTTTAGGAGCCACTTGTTTTCATCTACTGACTGGGGTTCGTCCATCTCAACTGTGGATACAACAAGGCTATAGTTGGGTTGGATCTTGGCGACAATATTTAATCAGTCCAGGTAAAGACGGCGTTTCTGTGTCTATAGAGTTGGGTGAAGTTTTGGATAAGCTGTTGCAACTAGATATCCAAAAACGTTACCAATCGGCTGATGAAGTCATCGCTGACTTGACACCTGGGCTATCACCATTGCCATCACTGCCCGTAACTGTACTTACATCAACATTTGCATCTACTCCAGGTAACAAAAGGCCAGTTTCACCAAAACTCAATAACACGTTAAAAAGTCAACTGCTGTTAATTTCTAGCATTTCGGTATTGGGATTGGCGGGAGTTTGGTATTTCCAGACTCGTCCCCATACAATGAGCGAATATTCTCCCTCTAATTCTCCGCCTACTTCTTTGCCTATTTCTTTGCCCTCAAAAAGCGATTTTCTACCCAAAACCCTCAAGGGGCATTCCAGCGATGTGAATTCTGTAGCTTTTAGTCCTGATGGCACAACCCTTGGTAGTGCCAGTGATGATAAGACAATCAAGCTATGGAATCTGGCCAGTGGAAAGGAAATCCACACTTTAGAAGGACATTCCAATTGGATTTGGACTGTAGCCTTCAGTCCTGATAGTAAAACTCTCGCCAGTGGTAGTGCAGACAAGACAATCAAACTTTGGAATGTGGAGACAGGAAAGTTAGTCCGCACCCTAGGGGGAAATACCGACGGAGTTACTTCTGTAGCTTTCAGTCCTGATGGCAAAACTCTCGCCAGTGGTACTGCTAGTAAGGATATAAAAATCAAACTGTGGAATCTGGAGACAGGAAAGTTAATCCGCACTTTAGATGGACATACTGATGGTGTTCCATCTGTGGCTTTTAGTCCTGATGGCAAAACCCTAGCTAGTGGTAGCTGGGATAAGACAATTAAATTGTGGAATCTCAATACAGGAAAGGAAATCCGCACTTTAAAAGGAAATGCAGAGTCGATTCTTTCAGTCGCTTTTGCACCTGATGGCAAAACCCTTGCTAGTGGCAGTAAAGACAAAACAATTAAATTGTGGAATCTCAATACAGGAAAGGAAATCCGCACTTTAAAGGGACATAAAGATAAGGTTAATTCTGTTGCCTTTTTGCCCAGTGGAACTCAAAATGGCCTTACCCTTGTCAGTGGTAGCAGTGACAAGACAATTAAACTATGGAATCCTTTAACAGGTAAGGAAATTCGCACTTTAGATACAGGTTCTGGATATATTTATGCGATCGCCATCAGCCCCGATGGAGAAACTATTGCCGGTGGCGGGAGTGGTGAAAATATTCTCAAGATTTGGCAGCCGATTCACTGAAAAATACAATGATTTTTACAGCAATTGATAGATAATGCAATACAAGTTTTAGTATAAATATTAATTATGGGTATGCAGATTTGCAGCATCAAATTCCCACACAAAAATGCCAAGTAAAATCTATAAAATCATCCCGCATTTATTTATTAAGCCCATACTGACCGGAATTACTGTATTTTCTGCCTTCAATTATCAACATCTGTCATCGCTGAAGAGGTAATTTTTTCTTCTGTAATCGAGCTGTTTTTAATGCGATCGCTGGCTTCATGATTGCCTAATTTAATAGGCTCGGTAATATAATCTATACCAAAATGCTTATTTAATCGATTGCAAATGCAACTTTAAGCTGATTTATATTTGCAGCTAAAGATTGATGCTGCCGTTGTCAAAACTTAATATGCTTTAACTATTAGTTGTAACAATTCAATTGAGGAATGTGATCGTGAAACGCTTTAATGTCTCCAAAATTCTAGGAAGTACTTTTCTAGCTCTAAGTTTGGCTACCTTACCCACAATTATGCCTGCTTCTGCTCAGACAACAACAGCTCCTGATGGTACTGCTACAAACACTACTACAGACCGCGCTGCTACCGATGGAAATTATCAAGATGGGGATTGGGGTTTGTTAGGCTTGCTCGGTTTATTTGGTTTATTGGGTCGCAAGAACCGCAAAGCTGATGATAATGTAGCTTATCGTGATCCTAATGTGGTCGGTTCCCCTGGCTCCCGTTCTAACTATTAATAATAAGTTGCATTCTAATTTTGCGTAATTCTTAAAAATTATTACGGGTAAAGCCTGCATCAGCAGGCTTTATTTGTATGTTTAAATAGCTCCAACCCTTGGGGAGTAAAAATGGATCAAGTTTCCTTGGTTCAGTTGTTAATTAGGGAACTTCCAAAATATAAAATTGGCGAAAAAAACAGCGCCATGACACTTCTAATTTTAGCCATTTTCGTGCAAACTTAGTAAAGTTAGTTAGTGGTCATTAGTTGTAATTTAAATAAAAATGGAAGATTCAGTATTTATTATATTTCTTTCCTTTGGGTTTATTTGGGTTTTGATGGGAGTTGTAGGTTGGATTGCGTTTCTAAAATCTGAGGGTGAAGAAATTAAGTTTGGTAAATGGGGACTGATAGTTGCTATTCCAATCTTAATTCCAATAATTTTTACTTTGATTATTGGTGTTCTTTATCATAGATAAAGAAAGTAATTATATCGTAATATTTATGTCAATTGCAGGTAAGCCTAAGTAGTTCACTTGTGAATTGCACCCCTGACCAAAATCACTGTACTTTCTACACCAGAGGCGATCGCTTCTGGAATATTACCTTGAATTGCCTGCTGCAATAATCCCTCGCGGGAAGCTCCCAAAACTACAACATCGTAACCTTCGGTTTTCACTAGGTTAATCACACCTTCAGCTACTGAATCAGCTTGCACTGGGAGCGCAACTACACTACTAGATAATTTTCGCCGCCGCATCAACTGACGGATGGCTTGTTCTGAAATTGACATATCCGGCTTGAGTTCAGATGGATTAAACACCTGTGTCAAGCGAATTTGCGGATCATTTCCCAATGTAATTAAAGCAGGTAACAACTTAATCGCTAGGGGGGAATTGGGACCACCAGCCATTGGAACTAGCCAACGGTTAAAGGAGTGCTGAGTGGGGAGTGGGGAAGGTGGGGCCCCCTCTGGGGATAAGGGGTAATGGGGAGTAGTGCCTAATTTTACTAACACGACTTCGCAGGTGGCTTGGCGAATTATGTTGTCTACAACGCTGCCAAAAATCCGACCAGGGGTAGATGTGTTACCTTTCCATCCCATTAAAATCAGGTCGATGTGTTGTTCGTTGATTGTCTCTAAAATTGCTTGGGCGACATCGTGGGTAACTCGAATCTGCGTGTGCAAGGGGATTTTCCACTTTTTTGCTAAGACTTCCGCCTGTCTGAGCAAGCGGCGACTTTTTGCCGTTCTTACCTGTGTTTCTGATGGAGAACTGTGGCGGGGTATGAGCATAACTTGCACACAATCTATTTCATAATGGCGATCGCGGGCAATAGCTGCTGCCATTTGTAATAAAATACCTGCGGTTTCGGGATTAGCTACTGGTACTAATAATCTACCGCTACCAGTGCTAGGCGATCGCGTTTGGTAAACTATGTATGAAGGTTCTGGTTGCAGCTTAGGAGTTCCATTTCCACAATTGAGATGATCTGCTTCTGCCCGAATAATATCTGCACGGGTAATAATCCCGATCAGTTTCCGTCCATTCACCACTGGTAAGCGACTGATTTGATAACGATCGAGTAAATATAATACATTGCCCAGAGTGTGAGTTGGTGTTACTGTCATCGGGACAGGTGTCATAATTTCTTTTAAAAAAATATCGGCTAAATTGCGATCGCGAAGTGCATGGTTTGCACTCTCCCGTATTTTCAGTAAATCTGATTGCGTCACAATTCCTACTAACTTGCTATCTTCTACCACAGGAAAACCGCGATGATGGGAACGAGCAAAGGACTGCATTGCTTCTTCTAAGCTCATCTCTGCATCCAGAGTTTCCACTCGTTCTTGCATCACATCTTTTGCAGTTAACTTGGTTAATGCTCCCTCCATCGGAACTTGTTTGGTGAGAGCAATTCCTTTTAACTCCAAAAGTTTCTCATAAAGCGAACCAGGGACTACCTTATCCGCAACCAGATAAGCTGCTACAGAAACAATCATTAAAGGTAGTACCAGATTGAAATCTGTAGTCATTTCAAACACAATCACAATTGCTGTGATTGGCACTTTGGAAACGGCGCTAAAAAATCCCCCCATCCCCGCTAAGGCGTAAGTAGTCGGAGAACCAACTCCAGTGATATATAACTCAGCTACACCGATGATATGTCCTAAACAAGAACCCAAAATCAGACTGGGAGCGAATAACCCCCCCGGCGCTCCCGAACCAAATGCTATGAGTGTGAGAATGAATTGGGCGGTAAAGGCGATCGCTGCTACTGTAGGTTGTGAACCTCCAGTAATTAAGGACTCCCGTAATCCTGTATTATCCCGGAACGATGGAGGGAGCATAGCCACGACAACACCAGAGATAAATCCAGCTAAAGCCACCCGCAGGGGTAAGCTGATGTGTAATCTTCTATAAAATTTAATACTAAATATTAAGCCGCTATTAAACAATGCACCCAACAACCCTGCCAAGATACCTAACAGTACAAAAAAGGGAATTTCTGGGATAGAAAATTGGCTGGAAGATTGCGTTAATTGCAGGTTCAGGTCAAGAGAGCCACCACCTAAGAGGCGGGATATCACCCCACCAATAAAAGAGGCGATAATGGCAGTTCCCAGAGTCAATCCTGATAAATCTTGGAGTAACTCTTCAACAATAAATAATACACCTGCGATCGGAGCATTGAAAGCAGCAGCCAAACCCGCACCCGCTCCTGCTGCAATCATTTGCCGTCGATGATCGGGGGAAGTGGGAACCCAACGACTCATCCCTGCTGCCAAACCTGCCCCTACTTGGACAGTAGGGCCTTGCCGTCCTAGAGTCATGCCTGAACCGATGGCGATGATAGCGCTGAGTAACTTTACACCTGCGACTCGCCAAGATAAATTCACAGGCACATTTGCCAGAGAAGCTTTGACTTGCGGAATACCGCTACCAGCAGCCTCTGGTGCCAATCTATCCACCATCCATCCAGCGAGAAATCCCAGGACAAGACCAATTACAGGTAATACCAGCCATGCTGGAAAAAGGTGGGTTGTATGCACTCGCCATGTCCCCAGCCATCCCGATCCTACTTTCAGGAATACCGCAGATAGGGCAGCAACCAAACCGATAACACAAGCCTCGGCGATCGCTAAACCTCTTCTAGGCTGCCACCAGGTGCGAAAACGCTGATTCATACCAATTTTTGATTTTAAATTTTGGATTACAAATCTTTCCTAAAAAGCTGTTTAGTGGAATCTTAGAGGATGGTTTAAAAGTCTATCTCAAGGTCCAGATCCCCGACTTCTTAAAGAAGTCGGGGATCTTGTTATTCATAAATAATTTAGGATCGCTGTACAAAAGTACTCTCCCAATTACGAATTATTTAATTGCTTCTCCCCGTGGTGGATAGCCCTTCTACTATCAGAGATGGAGTATAACAAGAACCATTCCAGTCACCATCATTGCCCAGTGCAACCAATTGCTTCAGGGCTGTGTAAACATTACCTGCAACCATAGTATCCTTAACGCGCCCAATTACTTGACCATTTTGGACGCGGTAGCCTAAATCGACATTGATCGAAAAATCTCCAGAAATACTGCCACCATCACCAAGCATTTGATCCACAATCAAGCCATCATCTAGTTGTTGAATCAAATCTGGTAACGATGCCGAACCTGGCTGAATTAGAAAATTAAATAAACCAGGGGTGGGATAGCTACCCAAACCAGGGCGAAAACCATTTCCAGTAGTGTCAGTACCCAGTTGGCGACCGGTGGTGCGATCACCATAAAAATGCTGTAAAATTCCGTTTTGGATAAATACTAAAGATTGAGTCGGAGTACCTTCATCATCAAAAGGGCAACTGTAAGGGCCAGCTTCTGGATCTTGGTAGAGAGTGAGACTGGGGGCAACAACTGGGTTCCCTAAACGTTCTGCCCAAGGTGAAGATACTTCTAAGACTTGCTTGCCATTCAAAGCGGCTTGCACAGTACCCCAAAGCATATCAGCAGCTTTAGAAGTGAACAAAATCGGGACACGACCAGTAGGGGGTGAGACATTTTCTCTGGCCCAAATTAGCCGTTGTAAAATTTGGTTAGCTAATCTTTCAGGGTGAAGTTCCCCCCGCTTGGTTTGACCATCAGCAACACTTAAAAAATCATCACCACGTACCCATTCTGCTGATACATAGCAGTTGAGGGTAGTATCAGTGTAGTAACAATCTAAACCTTTAGTGTTGACTATTCTGGTAGTTTCAATATCACATTCCCAGTCACCATTGCACACAACATCGGGATAGACATCGCGGATGAGTGCGATCGCTTCTTTGCCCCAGTCTACCAAAATCTCTATCGGTACACTTTCTCCTAAATCTGGGTAGGAGGGCTGAAAGTTAGAGCCTAATTCTACAGTTTCCGGTTCATTCAGGTGACTTAATGCCAGAGCTTTTTCCACCATCACTTCGGCTAAGACAGAACCGTAAGCCACCGTCAGCCCCGGACGACCGTTTCGCCAAAGCCGTAGTGCTGTGCCTTCAGATTGGTTGGTTTCTAGCTGTTTGAGCCGGTTTGCCTCAAAAAACACTGGACGAGAAAGCGATCGCGACTGATACACCTCAGCAGCTTCTGCTCCAGATTTTATAGCTAGTTCCAGCAACTGTTCGGCTAGTGTATCTTGTGACAAATTTTCAGAACCCATGACCCTTAGTGAATTGTGGATTTTGAACCGCATATCAGCGCACCTTGGAGAAAGGGCGATCGCTAAAAACCAACGATCGGGCTTTCTGCCGATGGACGCAGATAACTATCCAAAAATCATCAGCGTTTCCTTACAGTTACGATTTAGAACCGCAGATCAAAACTGATGGACGCAGTTAATTATCCCAAATCATTGTCATGTCTCAACGGATCTAGTCATTTGTCATTGGTCATTGGTCATTTGTCATTGGTCATTGGTCATTTGTCATTGGTCATTGGTCATTTGTCATTGATCATTAGTCCCCATTCCTACTTGCCCTGAGCGAAGCCGTTCGCGTAGCGTCTCGCAGAGAAGGGATTCCAATTCCCCATTCCCCAATCCCCATTCCTTAAATTATGTGGTCTGAACTTAAAAAAGCGATCGCTAGTTTCGACATTCCTGCTGATTGGATCGGTATCAGAGCCGTAAAGGAGACTTCTACAAGCCGTTCAGTCCGTGACGGCTTACCCCAGGCAAATGGCAAATCCTTCACTGTTGGAGCCATGCTGGAAGTTTTGGTCAACGGCTGTCTGGGTTATGCAGCTACTAACTCTCTGGAACCGTCTTCCCTAGAAGCTGCTGCCCAAACAGCCTATAAACAGGCACTAGCAGCCAGTGAATGGTGGATACATCCCTTTCGTGAAAGTGAGCGCCCGAAAGTCGTTGGTGAATATAAATCTCCATTCCTTGAACCTTTTGATGCTTTGAGTCCTGGAGAAATCAACGATTTACTGGTTCGTATTTGCCAAACGCTGAAAGTTGACGACAAGATTGTGCAAACCATAGCCGGGGCTAGCACCATTGAGAGAGAGTCTTGGTTTGTTAGCAGTAATGGTTCAGAAGTTTATCAAAAAATTCTATCTATAGCTACTCATTACGGAGCCACCGCCCAAGATGGGTCAATTGTACAGCAGCGCAGCAACAACGGCTCCCAAGCAAACTGTTACCAAGGCGGACTCGAACTATTAAAACAAGAAAACTTATGGCATCGGGTGCGGCAAATTGGCGAACAAGCAGTAGAACTCTTGACAGCAGAAGAATGCCCAACTACCCGTACCAATTTAGTTTTAGCCCCAGATCAAATGATGCTGCAAATCCATGAAAGTGTCGGGCATCCCCTAGAAATTGACCGAATTTTGGGAGATGAGCGTAACTATGCTGGGGGCAGCTTCGTTAATAAAAGTGATTTTGGCAACCTAGTATATGGTTCGCCACTGATGAACATTACTTTTGATCCCACCGTGGCTGGTGAATTTGCTAGCTATGGCTTTGATGATACTGGTGCTGTAGCAACGCGGGAATATTTGGTCAAAGAAGGAGTACTTCAACGGGGTTTGGGCAGTCTAGAGAGTCAAGCTAGAGCGGGTGTATCAGGAGTAGCCTGTGCGCGTGCTTCTTCATGGAATCGACCAGCGATCGATCGCATGGGTAACTTAAATTTAGAGCCTCTGAACGCTAGCTTTGAAGACATTATTAGCGGCATAGAACACGGCGTTTACATGGAATCTAACCGATCTTGGTCAATTGACGATCGCCGTTACAAATTCCAATTTGGTTGCGAGTACGCTAAATTAATTGAAAATGGTAAACTCACTAAAACCCTCCGCAATCCTAACTATCGCGCTACAACACCAGAATTTTGGCATAGCTTAATCCAAGTAGGAAATGCTGAAAACTGGCAAATGTATGGTACTCCTTATTGCGGTAAAGGAGAACCAAATCAGGCCATTTGGGTAGGACATGGTTCCCCTGTTTGTGTATTTGCAAATGTCGAAGTTTTTGGTGGAGGAAGTTGAAAAAGTTAATAGTTAGGAGTGAATAGTTGGTACTTAAGTAGTTAGGCATAATTAAATATAAAATAAAATTCTAGTTCGTAGTGAGCGATTTATCGCTCAGAACAATTATGATGAGGACTAAATTCCTTACTACAAGCTTTAATTTATTTACGCCTAGCTACTTAGGAGTTTTGAGGTCAAAAACTCTTCAACTCCTAACTTTCCCCGGCTTATTCCCTATTAATATTTAATATCCATGAAAATTGAGGAATTATCTGCGTTAGAAGTCAGCTTTAATCGACTGGTTGAAACTCTGCTTATAAAAAAAGCAGAAAATGAACAATTCACCGTCAAACTCAGTAGTGAAAGAAGTCAATTCACTCGTTTCAATCATGCGAAAGTGCGACAAACTGGTTGTGTCGCTGATGGGTGGATTGAACTGACTCTGATGGCAGAGCAACGCAGTAGTGTTAGGCAGTTTCCCTTTACTGGAAATTGGGAGTTGGACTGGCAATTAGCATATTCTGCTTTGCAGGAATTACGCGACGAACTGATTCTATTACCCATCGATCCATATCTAGTTTTACCATCAGGAACTAATACCAGTCGTGAAGTACATTCTGGAAATTTATTGGCAGAAGAAGCAGTAGTATCAAGTGTATTAGAACAAGTTAATGAATTAGATTTTACTGGTATATATGCTGGAGGAATAGTAATTAAAGGTTATGGTGATTCCAGTGGTCAAAAACACTGGTTTGCTACTGATTCTTTTACCTTAGATTATTCTTTATTTTCCGCTTCTGGGCAAGCAGTTAAGGGAACATTTGCAGGAAGTGATTGGAATAAATCTGCTTATATAGCCAAAATTAGCGAAGCTAAAAAACAACTCGAATTGCTTGCTCGTCCATGTAAAGAACTGCCACGAGGACAATACAAAACTTATTTTGCACCTGCTGCTGTTGCAGATTTATTAGTCATGCTTTCTTGGGGAGCTATCAGCGAAGCTGATATCCAACAAGGAAATAGTGCTTTAGCTGCTTTATCGCGTCAAGAAAAACAGCTTTCGCCAGCATTTAGTTTGAAAGAAAACTTTCAGCGCGGATTAGTACCCCGATTTAATGAATTGGGAGAAATGGCAGCACCGGAGTTACCTGTAATAGAAAAAGGACGTTTGGTAAACACTCTGGTTAATTCTCGCACTGCTAAGGAATATCAAAAAACTGCCAATGGTGCTAATGGTTCAGAGACTCTCCGTGCACCAGAAATCAGTTCAGGAAATTTAGTATTTGAACAGATTCTTCCAAGATTGGATACAGGATTGTATCTATCAAATTTGCATTACTTAAATTGGAGCGATCGCCAAACTGGTAGAATCACAGGTATGACCCGTTATGCTTGTTTTTGGGTGGAAAACGGAGAAATTATTGCTCCCATTGAAAACTTACGTTTTGATGAAAGTCTCTATCGCTTCTGGGGAGAAAACCTAGTAGATTTGACCGATTTTCAAGAATTTATTCCCGAAGTAGGCACTTATGATAGTCGCCAACTAGGAGGTAGTTTAGTTCCCGGTATGCTGGTAGAAGATTTTACCTACACCCTATAATCAGGTATTAATTGCATTTTTGATGAATTTTAAACATAAATATCGCAATCATATTTGATTTGTGAGAATTGCAAAAATTGTTGGGTTAAGCAATAGCGAAACCCAACTTAGAATTTTTCCTCATCTCTTGTTAGAACCTCTATCTTTTTTTACCGGGAGGTGAATTGCGCTGCGTGAGGTTATCAATTTGCAATTGTTGTCGTCCGTTGGTGACAATTCGCAACATATCTTTGAGATCCTGTTCGATATTGCCCAAAATGCCATCAGCATATTGATCGGCACCATCTTCAATATCTTGAGCCTGAGCGATCGCAGTTTGTCGCATTTGCTCTAATTCTTGCTGACAAGCATACCGCTTGCGCTCAATCTCGGTGAGGGTTTCTTGCATTATTCCCTCACACTCTTGTTGCACTTGTCGCCGCAGTTGTTCAGCTTCTTGTTCAGCCTGTTGAATAATATCGCTTTCAGCTAAGATTTGCGCTCTTTTTGCTTGCGCGGCTTCAACAACCTGTTGTCCATACTCTTCCGCTTCTAACAGAATTTCATCCTTTTGCTCAAGGATGGCTGCTGCTTCTTGAAAAAGCGATGGTAAAGCAAGCCGGATGTAATCAAGCTGTTCCAGCAGCTTTTCTTCATCTATGAGAGTGCGTCCCGTCAGAGGAATCCTGAGACTAGAGAGAACTATTTCCTCTAGGCGGTTGAGTTCCTGCTGAATATCTATGCTTCCCTCTCCACCGACATATTCTTCAGGGGGGGGATTGCTTCCGTTGAGATTGGGTTCAACATTGGAGAGTTGTGATTGTAGCATTGGTATATATCTAGGGCAATGTGTGGGGGAACGAGATGATCGATAGAGCCGCCAAACCTTGCAATCTCTCTTACCACACTACTACTTAAAAAACTATACTCATTTGAGGTTGCTAGAAAAACTGTTTCTATTTGGGTAGAAAGAGTTTTATTGGTGTGAGCCATTTGCAGTTCCACTTCAAAATCTGACACAGCCCGTAAACCCCGAAGCAAAACTTGTGCGTGTCGCATTTGGGCATAGTTTACGGTAAGACCATCAAAACTGTCTACTTCTACATTAGGTAGATGTTGTGTAGAAAGACGGATCTGCTCTAACCGTTGCTGCACGCTAAAAAGTGGCGTTTTGTTTGGGTTCCGCAGTACAGCGACAATTACCCGCTCAAACAGGCGACTACCGCGCTGAATGAGGTCAAGGTGTCCCAGGGTGATGGGGTCGAAGCTACCAGGATAAATAGCAATCACAATTTTAGATATATCAAAGTTGTTTAGGTGATTATATCGAAACTCTTTTGTGTAACTTACTCAAATCTACCATCTTGTGCTCTGAGCAAGAATGCTAAACTCAATTGTTTTTGTGACACAAGTTATGCTCAACTAGGCGTTAGGAATTAGACTCCTAAATATGGATGCTGGATTTTAAGTGTAGTTTCAGTATTCGAAATGTAAAAAACTCCGTACTTAGCAAAGTGCGCGGGTAGTTAACAAACTTTTCTAGGTAATTTCTCATGGCACTGGATTTTTCCACCTTGCCCTTGGCGTTTCAATTTACTTCTCCAGGACCTATTCTGGTGAAATTAGGGCCACTAAGTATCCGATGGTATGGCTTATTGATTGCCACAGCAGTTTTAATTGGCGTAATCCTTTCTCAAGAATTGGCAAAGCGCCGTAATGTTAATCCTGAGTTGCTAGGCGATTTGTTTTTTTGGTTGTTGATTGGGGCAATTCCCGGCGCACGGCTATATTATGTTTTCTTTGAATGGTCAAAATATGCCCCAACTCCAGGAAAAATCTTTGCTATCTGGGAAGGAGGTATTGCCATTCACGGAGCAATTATTGGTGGCGTTTTGGCTGCGTTAATCTTTGCCAAAATCAAGCAGGTTTCTTTCTGGCAACTGGCAGATTTAGTAGCGCCTTCGCTGATTTTAGGGCAGGCGATCGGACGTTGGGGCAATTTCTTTAATTCTGAAGCTTTTGGCGATCCTACTGATTTACCCTGGAAGCTGTATATTCCACCAGACCATCGTCCTTTAGAATTTGCTAGTTTCGATTACTTCCATCCCACCTTTTTGTATGAATCTCTGTGGGATTTAATGGTGTTTACGCTACTCATAACGTTGTTTTTCCGGTCTTTATCCGGTAAGCCACGTTTAAAGGTAGGCACTCTGTTTTTAGTTTACTGGCCAGCCTACAGCTTAGGACGCTTATGGATTGAAGGTTTCCGTACTGATAGCTTGATGCTGGGGCCATTACGAATGGCACAAGTAGTCAGCAGTCTAGGAATTTTATTTGGATTAGTTGGATTAGCTTGGCTTTACTTACTCAAACGCCCTTTACCCGATGTAGTGCCTACTCCCAAGGGAAATGGAGAGATGAGGGGATGAGGGAGCAGGGGAGGCAGGGGG
>NZ_JAAGOG010000097.1:0-29457 GCF_010747425.1 Nostoc sp. UIC 10630 | reverse complement strand
GGTGGCAGACTGCTCAGTTGATTTTCGCTGAGGTCGAGGGATTGCAAGTTGGTGAGTTGTCCAATTTTCGGTGGCAGACTGCTCAGTTGATTTTCGCTGAGGTCGAGGGATTGCAAGTTGGTGAGTTGTCCAATTTTCGGTGGCAGGGTTGTTAAGCCTTTGTTAGAAAGGTCTAATTCTGTTACCTCGTCTTTGACAGCTTGTTCAATAATTTGCAGAAGTTCTTCGTTAGTCATTTGGGGTTTTATAGAGGCGATGCCTGACGACGAGTTGCTGCTTAGACGCGCAACAGAGGAATTAAGCTAATTAATAATGTACCCTGTATCAAGGATTGCATCAGTGCAATGTGCGTTAGCGTAGCTCGTCGTAGACATCGCAAGTTAAAAGGGCAGTTAGAAACCGCGTCTACACAGACTTGTGTTGAGCGGAGTCGAAATACAAAACCCACCTTTCTTTCCCTACAGGACGCTGCGCGAACGGAACGCTACGCGAACGTGGGTTAAGGAACCCTTGATTTTCTATTAGTCCACGGAGGTGGACTTTGTTTGTATAGCCGCGATTTCTAATCGCCTGGTATATTTGCTTTTTGTATTTGATTTTAATATTGTTGTGTCATCCTATGTAACTTGATGGCTATAGCTTTCCACATTGCCCAGCTTCCATCCAATATATAAATATGCCAGAAACTCAATCAAGTCCTCATACACCTACAAACAGATCAACCAAAGCTGATACCTTACCTGCATCTGTTATCTCCTCTTCTACCTCTCAAGAAATCTACGATGTTGTAGTGGTTGGCGCTGGGCCGATTGGGTTAGCAACTGCCATTGGCTTACGTAAACGTGGTATTGAAAATATCCTTGTCATCGATCAAACTCGCGCTTTTCGTCAAATTGGACAAACATTGGATCTTCTTCCCAATGGATTAAAAGCTCTCAAACATTTAGATCCTAACGCTTACGAAGAAGTTAAAAAAACTGGACTGGGTTTATTGAATCCCAAACAGTCTAATGGCCAGGAAACTGTCGAATCTACTCAAAACCAACAACCTCCAAAGTCTTCACCACAATGGGTTTACAAAAATTTAAAGGGCGAGATAATTCGGTCGAATTCACTTAGTTTTGATGACTGGTTTAAAGATTATGGCGAGGGTCGAGTATCAATTTCTTGGTACAATTTGCAGACAACCCTCAGACAGCTACTTCCACCAGACCTAGTTAAAGCTAATCACCGTTGTATTAATGTTGTAAATGAGCCGGAAAAAGGTTGTGTTCGCATAGATTGTGTAAGTGATATAGGAATAGAAGCCAACCCTTATGCCTATTGGATAGATGGGCAGAAAGATAACGATCCTCTGTCCCAAAACTCAGATATTCTCCCCCAAGAATCAGCAACAAAATCCATTAGAGCGAAACTAATTGTTGCAGCAGATGGGATTAATTCTACAGTTCGTAGGCTGCTTTACACAGATACTCAATATCATGATTTTGCCCGACCTGAATACTCTGGGTTTGCAGCTATATTTTGTAGAGAAATAGCTGAAGTTCCAAAGGAATTATGGACAAAACTAGAAGAAGATTTTTTTCAAGGCTCAACACTTGTAACAATCACTAACGATGAAAAATCTGGAAATTCTGTTTGTATAAATAACATTCGGATAATCTTATATTACAGACCAACTGGTGAACTAGGGTACATAATACATCTTGCTTTGCCTTTAGAATCGTTGCAAGAAAAGTCAGAAAGTTCTTTAATTGATTTAGCTTTGCAGGAGTTGGAAAAAGCAGGGTTTCCTGATGCGCTCAAGCAATTAGTGCGTCTGTCTCCTCCTGCCAATATGCAGCAGCGTCCATACTACATTCACCACGCTACCATTTCCGATTCTCTACAAATTTCTAACCCAACTGACCTCAATCCTGAAGCTAATCCTGCCAAAATTCCACCAGCCTGGAGTGTAGGGCGAATCGTCTTAGTTGGCGATGCCGCACATGGAATGCCTCCTTTCATGGCTCAAGGAGCTAATCAAGGATTGGAAGATGCGCTAATAGTTACAACACTCATCGCTAAAATTGCTGAGGAGAATAACTGGAACGATCTGCAAGCTATAGCCAAAGCTTTCGAGAAATATGAGTGTCTTCGTCGCCCATTGATGGCATACGTCCAAGAAGCAACATTAAAGCGATCGCCCCACTCGTCAGATAAAGAGTGGGAAGACTACAGCCAACAGATGTATTGCCGCAATTTCGACCAAGTAATAGAGGCACTGTAGTTTACCGCCTATGAAAAATTTTGATTAGAATGCAGATGTCCACTAGGCGGCAATACTGCGTAGGTTTTGAGTCGATCCCCCCAACCCCCCTTAAAAAGGGGGGCTAAGAATGCCTTATTTTCCCCCTTTTTAAGGGGGATTAAGGGGGATCTCCAATGACTATGCACCTTAATTTACGCAGTATTGCACTAGGCGGCGTGCTGTCTATCCACGTAAATCCAGAAGATAATCGATGAGTAATCAACTACAAGACTACAATCCTAGCGGCGTAGGTGAAATAAATGGCAACCTCTTAGGTTTGCCCTGCGATTATGAGTCTGCAAACCTGATTGTCTTTGGTGTGCCGTGGGAAGTCACTGTTTCTTATGGCGCAGGCACAGCTAATGGCCCTCAGCGTATTCTTGATGCTTCAACTCAACTAGATTTATTCGATTTTGATAACCCTAATGGTTGGAAGCAGGGAATTTTTATGGTGGAAATTCCCCAAGATATCTTAGAGAAGAATACATACTACCGCGCCTTGGCAGCAAAAATTATTGAGCGATTAGCCCAAGGTAAAGAACTCTCGGATACACCAGATTTAACATCTGTCCTCACAGAAATTAATCAGGCTGGGGAACAGGTAAATCAATGGCTGTTTGAAAATTGCCAAGAAGCAATTAACAAGGGTAAGGGAGTCGCAGTTATTGGTGGAGATCACAGTTCGCCGTTAGGTTATTTCCAAGCATTAGCAGCTAACTACGCCAACTATGGCATTTTGCACATTGATGCCCACGCAGATTTACGCGATGCTTATGAGGGATTTGAGTTTTCCCATGCGTCGATTATGTTTAATGCGATGAAAATACCGCAAATTTCCAAGCTAGTGCAAGTGGGTTTGCGTGATATTAGTCATGATGAAGTGCAAATGATTGACCAATCTGATCGTCGCATTATTGCCTATTACGACCCAGCCATTAAACAAAAGCTTTACTCTGGAACAACTTGGCTTGATTTATGCCAAGAAATTATCAGTCATTTACCTGAGTATGTTTACATTAGCTTTGATGTCGATGGTCTAGATCCAAAACTTTGCCCAAGTACAGGTACTCCTGTTCCAGGTGGATTGGAATTAGAGCAAACATTTTTTCTGTTCCGGGAATTAGTCAAAAGTGGTAGAAAAATTATTGGCTTTGATATTTGCGAAGTCGGTGATGCCGAGTGGGATGGTAATGTTGGAGCGCGGGTAGTTTACAAGCTGGCAAATTTGATGGATTTGTCCAAACAGAATTCGTAATTCGTTGAGTTACTAAAATCGTTCGACTGAGACGTTCTGCGATCGCTCAGTCGAGCTATCTTCACACTTTTCGCGTAGCGTTCCCCAGGAAAGTCGAAAACTTAAAATTAAATAATAAGCCCCTGACTTGATTGCTGGAGTCAATCTAAAATTTTTTGAATAACCTTGCTCTACTATCTAAAAATTTTAAGATAAAGAATAGCCCGTTGCTTTGTGAACGTATTGCACAACTTTTTGATATGATTCGGGATTACTCACAGGATTAATGATGATGGGGATAGTGCCATCTGGCAACCAGAAAGTTATCCTGCCATTAGGTTCATGACAAAAGGAACTGATGCAGTTGAGATTAATTACATATTCATTTTTTTCGTAAAGGATTTTCACCCAGTGGGCATGATCTAATTCTAAACTTGTCACACATTCTAAATAATCGAGAATCTTTTGATAATCTTCTAGGTTACTTTGTGGATTAATGACTATTGGAATGGCACTATCGGGTAGCCAAAAAGTAACCCTGCCATTCACTTCATAACAAAAAGCATGGACACGTTCAAAATTCACTACATATTCTCTCCTCTCGTAAAGGATTTTCACCCAGTACGCCACAACATCTCCTCAAGTCCGAAATTTACGAATGATGCACCCTGTATGTCCAAGTCTACTGAAGCCTTAAGTTTTTGTTGCTGTGTACCAATTCAAAATCAAATTAATTTGTTTGAATTATGAATTGTTAAGAAACCTCCAATGGTGTTGGTGTACCTGAAGTTGACAAAGAAAGAGCGATCGCAGCTTGAATAAACCCTTTAAATAAAGGATGAGGGCTACTAGGACGCGATTGAAATTCTGGATGAAATTGGCAAGCCAGAAAGAATGGGTGCTTGGGTAATTCCACAATTTCAACTAACTGTCCATCAGGAGAAGTCCCACTGATCACATAGCCGGACTTTAATAAGAGATCGCGGTAAGCATTATTGAACTCATAGCGATGTCTATGTCGTTCATAAATTACATCTTCTTGATAAAGCTTGAAAGCCAATGTATCAGGAAGAACACGACAAGGATATAGCCCCAAGCGCATTGTACCCCCTAAATCCACAACTTCCTGCTGTCCTGGCAATAAATTAATTACCGGATTCGTTGTATGAGGGTCAAATTCAGCACTATTAGCATCTGTTAATCCCCCTATGTTCCTAGCCCATTCAATTACAGAGCATTGCATTCCCAGGCATAAACCCAAAAAGGGAATTTGGCGATCGCGTGCGTATTTAATAGCGGCAATTTTGCCATCCACTCCCCGAACCCCAAAACCTCCTGGCACAACTACCCCATCGACACCGCCAAGATGAGTTTCGGCTGATTGATTTTCCAAATCTTCTGAATTTACCCAACGCAGGCGCAGTTTGCCATAAGTGGAAATTGCAGCATGGTTTAGTGCTTCCACTACAGATAAATAGGCATCACTTAACTGCACATATTTGCCGACAATGGCAATTTCTAACTCATGCTTGGGAGTATGTAACCGTTGTACCAAGGTTTGCCACTGCGTTAAATCTGGTTGGCGTTGCTCCATTTGCAGCAAGTTCAGCACTTGTTCTGCCATTCCTTCCCGTTCCAGATTTAGGGGTACTTCATAGATACTTTTGGCATCTTGAGAAGTAATGACGCATTCTTCGGGCACATCGCAAAATCCCGACAATTTTTGCTTTAATCCCTTTGGTAATGGGCGATCGCTCCGACAAACTAAAATATCTGGTTGAATACCAATGGATCTGAGTTCTTTAACTGAATGCTGTGTTGGCTTAGTTTTCATTTCACCCGCAGAAGCAATCCACGGTACCAACGTTACATGCATATACAGTACATGTTGCCGCCCAACCTCTTTGCGGAACTGGCGAATCGCTTCCAAAAACGGCAGTGATTCAATATCTCCCACCGTCCCGCCAATTTCTGTAATTACTACGGACGGATTTGTACTTTTAGCAACTCGCAGAATCCGCTCTTTTATTTCATTGGTAATATGAGGAATAACCTGTACAGTGCCGCCATTGTAGTCTCCGCGTCGCTCTTTATTAATGACTGCCTGGTAAATCGAGCCAGTAGTCACACAGTTCAAGCGCGACATTGAGGTATCGGTGAAGCGTTCGTAATGCCCCAAGTCTAAATCTGTCTCCGCACCATCCTGGGTAACGAATACTTCCCCATGCTGAAAAGGGCTCATTGTGCCAGGATCGATATTGATATAAGGGTCGAGTTTGAGAATCGACACCGAATATCCGCGCGACTTGAGCAAACGCCCTAGACTTGCTGCTACAATGCCCTTACCAATACTGGAAACTACGCCTCCAGTTACGAAGATAAACTTAGTCATAGTAGTTTGAATTTCTAACAACTTCTAAAAATACATCCCGTCATTGTGCCACAGTTATTGTGGTGTAATCTTCTATGATTTGCTGTGAAAAACCTTTTAGGATTAGTAATATTAGGCTGTATTCTCACATCCTCCGTAGCATTGGCAGAGCCATCTCTTATAGTCGTTTTTCCCAAGACAAACTACCAGACGAGTTCCCAAAAAATCTTTTTTCTGGGGACTGCACCACCGGATGGTGAGGTTTTGATCAATAGTAAGCCAATTAACCGCAGCAAAGCTGGTCATTTTTCCCCTAGTTTTCCCTTGCAGTTGGGAGAGAATCTTTTTACTGTGCGTCGCCAGAATCAAGAACTTAAGATTAAGGTGATAAGGGTTAACACTAGCCCTGAACTACCACAGGGGGTAGCCTTTGCTAAAGATTCCTTGACTCCCGCCGCTGATATTGCCAGACTACCAGGAGAACTAATTTGTTTTAGCGCGTTAGCGAACCTTCCCGAAGGGGTCGCACCCCCTAACGCCAATGTCTCTGTAACCCTGGCTAATCAAACGATTACCCTTTTACCTCAACCTCAACAGGCACAACTACCAAGTAATTTGGCAGCTCTGACAGGGCAAAATCAGCCTTATGCCCAGTCTAGCGTAGGCAATTATAAAGGTTGCACTACAGTGGCAACAGCCGCCGATCTGGGAAAACCTCAGTTTCAACTAACACTCAATGGCAAGACGATAACTCAACCAGGGACTGGTAAAATTCAAATCCTCTCAAGAGCAGAGTTGCCGGTTTCTGAGGTTACAGTAGAGTCAGGCGTTGCTCGCACTGGTCCAAGCACCGATTATTCTCGACTCACACCACTGCCTAAAGGCACACGCGCAACAGTAACAGGTAAGGAAGGTGAATGGTTGCGCCTAGACTATGGCGCTTGGATTAATAGTCAGGAAACTCGCATTCTACCTGGTGCAATTCCGCCACAAACAATAATTCGCAGTGTCGGATACCGTCAACTCCCTGGTGCGACAGAGATATTTTTCCCCTTACAAGTTCCCGTACCTGTGAGCGTACAACAAAGTGAGAAAGCTCTCGCTCTCACTCTCTACAATACTACTGCCCAAACGGACATTATTCGCCTGGATGATGACCCTCTAATTTCTCGGCTAGATTGGCAACAGGAGGCTCCAGAACAAGTAAAATACACCTTTAACCTCAAAAAAGCTCAACAGTGGGGATATAAGCTGAGATACGACGGTACAACCCTGGTTTTGGCTTTGCGTCATCCGCCTAATATTGGGAACACAAGACGCAAGCCTTTAGCTAATCTCAAGATTGTACTCGATCCAGGGCATGGCGGTAAAGAATCTGGTGCCAGTGGCCCAACTGGATATTTAGAAAAAGATGTGAATTTGGTGGTATCTAAGTTGCTGCGGGACGATTTGGTGAAGCGAGGAGCAACGGTAGTGATGACGCGGGAGGACGATAAGGAAGTTTCTCTAGCAGAACGTCAGGCAATTATTAGTAAAGAAGAACCTGCGATCGCTATTTCCATACATCATAACTCCTTACCCGATGACGGTGATGCTGAAAAAACCAAGGGATTCGCCGCTTTTTGGTATCAACCCCAAGCCCACAGCCTGGCAATATTTTTACAGACCTATGTTGTTAAAAAACTCGGCAAACCTTCTTATGGTGTGTTTTGGGACAACCTAGCGCTGACACGCCCAGCAGCTGCGCCATCGGTGTTACTGGAATTGGGTTTTATGAGCAATCCCGATGAATTTGAGCAGGTAGTGAACCCAAAAGAACAGAAGAAAATGGCTGATGCGATCGCTCAGGGGATTACTGAGTGGTTTCGGAGTGTTCGATAGATCGGGAGTTAAACTTACGAGCTATAGCAATTTTATTTCTTATGCCAAACGAAAGATTGTAGAGGCAATTCATGAATTGCCCCTACAAAGTTTTGGCTATTATTTGCATAAGTCCTAGATTTGTGAAAATTCGCCGTATTCAGATCGCCAACTTCGTGAAAGTTGTCAGCGATTTAACTTTTCAGTGCTTCTACCATGCCAGAACAACTTTGATTGCGGGTAAAAATATATCAAATCTTATATTTTGAAACCGTATGTATTTTAAAATCGGCGGTATGGTAGGAGCGATCGCTATCTTATTGAGCAATGGTAGTGCGATCGCCGGAGGTGTTGGCGCAGCGATCGCTGAAGGCGTTGACTCAGCGATCGCCCAAGATGCACAAAGATATATTACTGTGGGGCATGATAAATTAGGGAACAGCGTAGCTTTAGATACAAAAACTATTAAGGGTACAACGTACAAACTTTACGGTATGTACGGAGATGGCATCTTCGAGACTACATTTGATGCATCATGTTCCGAATCGCGGCTTTTTCGGAATCACATTGCCATTTACAGTTCAGAGGGACAGCTACTTCAAGAGGATAAGGAGAAAGGAGAAATACCTTTTGTCGCCAATTCTTCACCAGGCAAAGGAATGAAAATTGTTTGTCAAAAGATTGGGGCCCTTGGTTGGTAGGTTAGTAGGGAATGCCCCATGCCCAATGCCCCATTCTCCATTCCCAATTCCAGTAGAAAATACTAAGGACAAAACAACGTGTCACGCGTATCTCGTCCTGTGGTTGGATTAGTCCCTTTGGCAAGTTTGCACAATTTTTTTTGCTCATCCGAACGCAGCAGCGTATCGGTAAAATCTGCCCCGTCAATGATTGCGCCATCAAATCTGGCGTTAGCAGCAAAAGCACCCTCTAACAGTGCATTTGTCAAATTTGCCCTAACTAAACGAGCCGAGTCTAAAGTGGAATTTCTCAAGTCAGCTGCCTCTAAATTTGCAGACTCCAAATTTGCTGCAAAGAAACTGACACCGTTCAAATTAGCATGGCTGAAGTTGCTCTGGCGAAGATTAGCTTTGGTAAAGCTGGAATCTGTTAAATCACGTCCTGAAAAATCAGCCTCGACCAAAATCTCTTTATTATATTCGAGTGCCAAAGCTGTTGGAGCAAAACCGAGCGTTGCGGTGATGCCAATTATTCCCCACAAGAATAAGCTGAGTATATTTGTCCAAAAGTGATAGTCTGTCTGACGCTTCAACCCGAATTGTGTTCGGGATGAGTCGAGTTTAGAACCTGCTGTGCGTAGGCATAGCCCGCCGCAGGCATCGCTTAATCTAGAATTCATAGAATTTATGATATTTTTCGTCAATGGCTAAACTTCCTCCATCTCATTATCCAGATATTGGTCATTTAGGAGAAGACCTAGTTGCCCAATGGTTGCAATCTACAGGTTGGATAATTCTGCATCGTCGCTTTTCTAGCCGTTATGGAGAAATCGATATTATTGCTCAACATCATGGACAAACTGGGGAAAAACTCCATACTCAACACTCCTTACGGGCTAAACACCCCGCTACCGCTAACAGCACTCAGCACTCATTATTGGCATTTGTTGAAGTCAAAACCCGCAGTTCAGGGAATTGGGATGCAGGGGGAAGAAGCGCCATCACCCCACAAAAGCAAGCAAAAATCTCACGGACAGCTGGAATATTCTTAGCCCAGTACCCTGAAAAGGCGGATTATTCTTGCCGATTTGATGTTGCTATTGTCTACTGTCAAAGGATATCAAAAAATCAGACTGCGGTTATCGCAACTCAGGAAGCTCTTGCTACTTCATCAACAGCCGAATATAAGTTTAAGCTGCAAGAATACATTCTGGCAGCTTTCGACTCTTCAATTGATAATGGTTAATTGGTAATGGATAAAATATCTTAATTACCAATAATTATGTACTGGCGTTACAACCAAACGGTATTACGCCAAAGTTTCTGGACAGTAGCCTAAGCCCCTGACAAACTGTTGCCGGAAAGCTTCGATTTCGTCTCTCTCTGGACTACCATGAGAAACGATCGCTACCTGATAGCGACGCATCACGTCCACAGGGCATTGTCCCGCTTCTAAACTCCAAAGTGCCATTTGCACCCTCATTGGTGGCTCATAGCTAATTCCTAATTCATTTAGAAAAGCCCGAAAGTCGCCATCTTCTTGGGGCGAGACTTGACCTCTGAGTTTGATCCTAACCACCCAGCCATCAATTTGATGAATTACGGTGACGAACGAAACTGGTGTCTGGGGTCTAGCGTGCAGGTGTTGAACGACCCTCAGGGTTAGACTGGCATTCGCCAGATAGTACAAGTATTCCATGTTTGTTGGTGCTTGGGATCAAAGCCAATCCTACATATCTATATTCGTCAATCAGTGCCTGTTCCCGGTAGGGTAAAAGCCCCCGTTTTTAGATGGGGAGGTTTACCCAGTTTTTATGTTAATTTTTCCGTGTTACTTAATAGTAACAATCTTATAGCCTCGCGACAAAATTGGGCAAAGATGCCTTAAAGTTCCAATATAAGGGAAAGCTAAAAACAGCTTTTTGTCAGAGAGTATAAATACTAAATAAAGCAAAAACTAGTACAAGCCAAGTTGAAAGATACATCTAGCCCCAAAGAAAAAAATTTTGAATTAGATTGCTCGGTAGCAGGCTATGACTACACACTACCTCCAGAACTCATTGCCCAAAACCCAGCAGTTCCTAGAGATAGTTCCCGGTTACTGGTAGTTAATTCTCCCACTACAGGCACTGAAACAGAAGCATCTCACCATATTTTCCATGATTTGCCTGCACTGCTACGCTCTGGTGATTTGTTGGTCATGAACAATACAAGAGTTATTCCAGCTCGGCTTTATGGTCATAAAACCACTGGTGCTAAAATCCAGGTGTTGCTGTTGGAAGAACGGCAGTATAACTGTTGGTTAGCTTTAGTTAAGCCAGGAAAAAGCTTCAAACAGGGAACGAAGATTATTTTTGAAGCAAAGCAAGCGGGGACTGGGGGTTGGGGATTAGAGATTGGGGATTGGGAAGATTCTTCCCTAGTCCCTAGTCCCCAGTCCCCAGTTCCCAGTCCCAAACTCACGGCTACAGTTTTAGAAACAGATGCAGCAACTGGGGGGCGTTTGTTGCAATTTGATGTGCCAGAAGGAAAGCCTTTGGTGCAATTGTTAGAGGTATTTGGTGAAGTACCGCTACCACCCTACATTACTACCTCCTCAGCTGCTGATGAGCAGTATCAGACAGTTTATGCCGAACAGCCAGGAGCGATCGCAGCACCGACGGCAGGATTACACTTTACTCCAGAATTATTACAAAAGCTGCGCGATCGCAATATCAATCAAGCTTTTGTCACGCTACACGTTGGTGTCGGCACTTTTCGCCCTGTGGAAGTGGAAGATGTAACTACCCACCAGATGCATGAAGAATGGATTGAAGTTCCCGCCGCCACAGTAGAGCAAATTCGCGCCACTAAAGCTGCTGGCGGTCGAATTATTGCTGTGGGAACAACGGCAGTAAGGGCTTTGGAAGGGGCGGCTAAATCTGGGAATTTACAACCATTTTGCGGTAAAACAGACTTGTTTATTTATCCCGGCTACCAATGGCGGGTAGTGGATGGTTTGATTACCAATTTTCACCTACCACGTTCCAGTTTGCTGATGTTGGTAAGTGCGCTAATTGGCAGACAACGGCTATTGAATATATACAACGAAGCGATCGCTTTTGAGTATCGTTTCTATTCCTTTGGTGATGCTATGCTAATTTTGCCGGAAGCCATAAGAGTTCTGAGTCAAGCATGAGGGCAATGTTCCCTGTTCCCTGTTACCTATTCCCTACCTGACTTTGCACGTTATGTGGAAAAGTCCACGAAAAACCTAACCCCCTAACCCCCTTCCCGATGCGGGAAGGGGGAAATTCAAAGTCTCTCTCCTAATAGGAGAGAGATTTAGAGAGAGGTTTTCCAGATGCTGTGAAAAGTCAGATTCCCTACCTACCTACGCAAATACGTTAAGTAATCAAACCGGATTCCTATAGGAGTAATTTTATGCGTGACTTCATAATAAAATTGGTCAAAACTATCATCCAGATAATGAATGCTCCGATGCTCATATTGTTTCTCGTCACTACAAAGAAAGAAGTGATTCTTGTGGATGTAAGACGATGGTCAAAGATAGTTGAGCTAGTTGATACTTCTGACTGGGTTAACTTGCTATATTTGCTTTATAAATATCCCGAATTCAGAAGTCTTTACTATTACAGAATTAAAAAAGGTAACTTTCTAGGATTGGTACTGATGCATATTATAAAATTCTTTTATAAAGAATGTCCAAGTCTATTTTTATATTGCGATAATATTGGTTCTGGACTATTTATTCAACATGGCTTTAGTACTATAGTAAATGCAAGAAGCATTGGTGATAATTGCTGGATTAATCAACAGGTGACAATAGGATACAGCAGTAAAAATAATTTTCCGACAATTGGCAACAATGTAATCATAAGTTCAGGTGCAAAAGTGATTGGCAACGTCACTATAAATGATAATGTGATAGTAGGAGCAAATGCAGTTGTAGTCAAAGATGTTCCCAGTAATTGTGTTGTTGTCGGTGTTCCAGCTTATATAATCAAGAGAGATGGCGTGAAAGTAAAAGAGCAGTTGATTTAAATTTGTTTATTAACAGATTATAAAACCTATAGAATATCGCACTAATTACGGTATGCAGAGCAACTGAACAAGGAGAAGGGTGTTTTTACAAAAGTCGGATGCTCCCAAAGTGAGAAATTCTTAATTTTTTGATTTGCAATTTTTCATGCTGTGGTGGGTACTCTGACTTATAAAGATATGAGCATAAGTACATCTATGTCACTCCTGTCTAGAAAAAGTCAAACTCAGCCCTGGTTACACTTCTTATTTCACCAAAACTCTGTTCAGAAAAAGCCCCTGTTCAGACTTCTGTTTGCTTTCTCTGCGTTTTTGGTCTTAGCTGCACCAACAATTACTAATTTTCCAGGAAGCAAGCTGCTAGCAGAAACCGCAATTTCTCAGGATCTTGAAGCAGCTAGCTTTTTCCAACAGGGAGTCACGCGCTATAACCGCAAAGACTTACAGGGTGCAGAATATGCCTTTCGTCAGGCGTTGCAGCGAGATCCTAGCCTTGGGGCTGCGCTAAATTATCTGGGTAATATATTCATGGAGCAAAATCGCCTAGATGTAGCTTTACAAGAATATACAGAGGCGATTAGGATTAATCCTAATTTTAGTGAAGCTTATTACAACTTAGGGTTAGTGCTGCATCGTCAGGGACAAAAAGATGCTGCGATTACGGCTTATCGTCAAAGCCTGGTGATAGATCCCACAAAGGTAGCAGCGCTGTATAATCTGGGATTGGTTCTGTATGAACAAGGACAGCTACCGGAAGCGATCGCAACATACCAGCAAGCAATTAATTTAGATAGCAGCAATGCCAACGCTTATTTTAACTTAGCGATCGCCTTGCAACAACAAGGTCAAACAGAGCAAGCGATCGCAACTTATCGTCAAGCCTTGCAAGTAGATCCTCAAAATGCCACAGCTTATAACAACATGGCAAATTTACTAGCAATCCAAGGCCAAGCTTCTGAGGCTATTTCTGTTTATCGGCAAGCTATTCGCCTAAATCCTAAAAACGCCTCAGCTTACTATAATTTGGGAGTCACTTTATATAATCAAGGCGACATCAAGAAAGCTAATGGAGTTTTGAAACGTGCCCATACTGAGTATCGTGAGCGAGGGAACATTGAGCAAGCTCAGAAAATAGAACAACTAATGCAACAAATTGCCCAGAAAATTCAGCCACAACAGCCTCAAGCCAGTCAAACAGCTACTCCTTCTGAGGCTTCAGACAACACAAGTAATGTAATACAAACACCTGAGCCACAAACGTCAAATCAACTAGAAAACCCTGTCTCAGTTGAACAACAATCTACTTCAACGAGTTCCGGACAATAAAAAAATCAGAGTTAGAAATAAATTAATAACTTCTAACTCTGCCAATTTTAGATTTTGAGTAGTAATTTTGGTGTGCTTACAGTGCAACTTGGATTGAAGGAAAAATCTTAAATCTAAAATTGAATGACTTATAAATTTTTTAAATCGGCAAACGATTGATATCTTTATTGCAACCAATAACAACCATTGCTGAACCACGCTCTAAACGCTTAGTGGGGTCAGGATTAATAATAAATTTACCATCCTGGCTCACTGCTAGCAAATTTAAACCGTAGCGGTTACGAAGTTGAAGCTCAGTGATTGTTTTGTCGTGAAATTCATCAGGCACAATCAACTCTACAATACTGTTATCTGGGTCTAGGTCAAACCGATCTAAGATTGCTGGTTTGGTAAGTGTACGTGCTAAGGCACAGCCCGCTTCATATTCAGGAAAAACAACATGATCTGCTCCGACTCGCCGCAACAGTTTACTATGAACTTCACTAGAAGCTTTGGCAACTACGTGGGGTACACCAGCCTCTTTCACATTTAGAGTGGTTATAATGCTTTCCTGAACGTAGTTGCCAATCGCTACAATTACAGTATCAAATTCAAAAATTCCAGCTTCTTTGAGTGCGGCTGGTTCTGTAGAGTCTAGTTGCAAGGCATGATCAACTATTCCCTCAGTTAATGCTTCTGAAACTCGTTTTTCATCAATATCTGTTGCTAGCACTTGATAGCCAAAATTGTGCAGTGTAAAACAGACAGACCTACCAAAGCGACCTAACCCAATTACAGCAAATTGCTGATTATCTTTACGTAAACTGCGAAAAAAACTTAATGATGACAGATTCACCTTTGTTATCCTTATTATGGCTCCCTGTATTTAGGGCAAAAAACGCTCATACAGCTTGAATTAAAAATTTTATTTTTTGCCTTCAATGTATATTTTATCAGTTTGGTCAGTAGTTATAAGTTAGGAGTTAGGAGTTAGCAATTATTATTCTCCCTCATCTGCCCTACTTACAGCATATTTCAGGTAAATGAAGTACATGGGTAGGGGCACAACATGTTGTGCCCCTACGATTATCTCTACCTCATGCCTGTTGCAATCTGCTGTATTATCCTACGAGTAAATTTTCTTCAGGATAGTGAATTCTGGTAGGGCGTGGATCTCCTAGTACAGCAGACATCAAAAGTAAAATACCTACTCGTCCAACGTACATCGTCACAATTAAGATGAGCTTTGCTGCTGTAGAAATACTTGCTGTAATGCCTGTAGAAAGCCCTACAGTGGCGAAGGCTGATACCACTTCAAACAAAATTTGAATAAAATCTAATTTTGGATCTGTGAGGCTGATTAAAATCGTAGCTAAAATCACGGTTGCTATTGAACCCACCAACACACCCACAGCTTTCAAAATTAAAGATATTGCTATTTTGCGATCGTACAATAAAACTTCTTCTTTCCCCTGGAGAATAGCTTTAGTGCAACTGGTTAAGACTCTCAAGGTTGTTGTTTTCAGTCCTCCTCCAGTACCACCTGGACTTGCACCAATAAACATCAGCGCAATCGTAATAAATAGACCAGCTGTGGTCATTTTGCCAATATCGATGGTATTAAAACCAGCAGTTCTGGGAGTAACAGATTGAAACCAAGCTACTAATATCTGGTCACGTAAACTTAGATCGCCAAATGTTTCAGGGTTTCTGATCTCTATACAGAAAAAAGCAACTAGCCCTAGTAATAATAATATCAAGGTTGTACTGGTTGCAACTTTAAAGTCGAGAGAAAATCTTTGGGTTTTAATAGATTTTTTGAAAATGTGATCGCGGAACCAAAAGTACATTTCCAAAATTACTTGATACCCAATTCCCCCAAATATAATTAGTATTGTAATGGTGAAGACTACTAAAAAGGATGACTGATAACCAATTAAGTTATCTTTAAATAAACTAAAACCAGCATTATTCCAAGCATTAATACTATGAAAAATTGCTAACCAAAGTCCCTTACTCCATCCATACTCAGGAACAAAAGCTGGTAGAAGTAAAAATATACCTGTAATTTCAAAAATTAAAGTGGTGGCAATAATTGAACGGATAACTTGGGCGCTACCACTCATCCCCGGTCGGTCTAAAGCTTGTTGAATCGCTATTTTTTGCCGCATATCAAACCTACGACCAATGAGCAAAATCAGAAACGTGGTAGTTGTCATGTAGCCCAAACCGCCAATCTGAACTAATAGCGTAATAAACAACTGGCCCCAAAAGGAAAAATAAGTACCAGGATCAACTACTGATAAACCTGTGACACAAACTGCGGATGTCGAGGTGAATAATGCCACAATCAGGTCATTCCACGTACCATTGCTAGTCGAGAAAGGCATCATCAACAGAATAGTACCTACAGTGATGACAGTTAGAAAACCCAAACAAATTGTGCGAGCAACAGTCATAATTAATTGAAAATTTCAAATTAAAAAACTCAATCATGCTAGGCATCCCGGAAACATCCGGTATGCAAACGACAGCGAAGGCAGCTTACTAAGGTAAAATCAGTAAAATTTTCCAGAGAAGAGAAAGCAGAGTTTATTATCCCTGCAAACCAAAAGACCCTATTTTAATTAAAAACACACATGGTAGCCTAATGTGTATGTTTTTTTAATTCGGCTTTGTCTTAACACAGCTTTTTTCATGAGCGCAACACTTTACCAGCAAATTCAGCAATTTTACGATGCTTCCTCCGGTCTGTGGGAACAGATTTGGGGCGAACACATGCACCACGGCTATTACGGTGCTGATGGTACCCAGAAAAAAGACCGTCGTCAGGCTCAAATTGATTTAATCGAAGAACTGCTGAATTGGGCAGGGGTACAAGCAGCTGACAATATCCTAGATGTGGGTTGTGGCATTGGCGGCAGTTCTTTATACCTCGCACAAAAGTTTAATGCTAAGGCTACAGGGATTACACTGAGTCCTGTACAAGCCGCGAGAGCAACGGAACGCGCAATGGAGGCTAATTTGAGCCTAAGAACACAATTCCAAGTCGCAAATGCTCAAGCAATGCCCTTTGCTGACGATTCTTTTGACTTGGTTTGGTCGCTAGAAAGCGGTGAACACATGCCAGATAAAACCAAGTTTCTCCAAGAGTGCTATCGAGTATTGAAGCCTGGCGGTAAGTTAATTATGGTGACTTGGTGTCATCGACCAACTGATGAATCCCCACTAACGCCTGATGAGGAAAAGCATTTGCAGGATATTTATCGAGTTTATTGCTTGCCTTATGTGATTTCTTTGCCAGAGTATGAAGCGATCGCACACCAGCTACCATTACATAATATTCGCACTACTGATTGGTCAACTGCTGTCGCCCCCTTTTGGAATGTGGTAATTGATTCTGCATTCACTCCCCAAGCGCTTTGGGGTTTACTAAATGCTGGTTGGACTACCATCCAAGGGGCATTATCACTGGGATTAATGCGTCGCGGTTATGAGCGTGGGTTAATTCGATTTGGCTTATTGTGCGGCAATAAGTAGAATTCCACTTCAGCAAAAAGATGTAATCTAGGAGCATTGAAGTAGATGTTCCTAGTGATACATTCTTATACTTAATACAAGATTTAGAGCGATCGCAGCAGGTATGATTCAGAAAGTTTAGCGATCGCAAATCTTGTAAATTCTCATGCAGATATCGGGGAAACCTTCTAAAATTAAGTTTCTTATTGTTAAATTGCTGAAATGCCACTCGAACTGCAAAACCTCACAGGCGGTTACACCACAGTACCAATTGTTCAAGACATTAACCTCACTCTACAAACAGGAGAATGGTTGAGTTTAGTTGGTGCTAATGGTTCAGGTAAATCTACTTTATTAAAATTGCTGAGTCGTATTCTTTCCCCACAGCAAGGAACAGTTCTACTTGATGGCAAAGCAATTCACTCTCAACCCCCAAATTTGGTTGCCCAGAAACTCGCATTATTACCGCAACAACAAACCGTTCCCGTAGGCTTAACAGTGCGACAATTAGTAAGTTTAGGACGCACGCCACATCAATCTTGGTGGCAATGGGAGTTAAACACCCAAGATTGGATAAAAGTAGAAGCTGCAATTAAAAAGACGCAACTAGAAGAATTGAGCGATCGCTTAGTTGAAGAACTTTCCGGTGGTGAAAAGCAACGCGCTTTTTTAGCTTTAGCACTAGCGCAAGAACCAAAAGTTTTACTATTAGATGAACCTACAACTTTTTTAGATATCAACTATCAATTACAATTATTAGAACTACTAAAAAATCTGAATCAACAGCAAGAATTAACTATTGTTACCGTTCTACACGAACTGAATCTAGCGGCACGATATAGTTCTCGCATTGCTTTATTAAAACAAGGTCATCTTTGGGAAGTTGGCAAACCTGAAGAAGTTCTGACACCAAGTGCGATCGCTCAAGTATTTGGTGTGGAATCTGTAATTATTCACACACCTGTGGGTTTACAAGTTTGTGCAATTTCTGCTGTGTCGTCATGACTCAATTACTTTTCTGATGCAAGTCAGCCAAATGTACCCTTGAAAAATGCCTTCTTTATCTGAAATATTTATCGACGGATTAACTTATCAATAACTTTGTTATTGTCACCAATTGGTTGGTCAAAATTGAAAGCTTTATTAACAATAACTTGCTTGGGTAATTGAGCGCCATTTTGGACATATATTCCTGGCAATACACTCACTTTAAACTCTTTAATCTCTTTAACCTCTTTAGATTCATTCACTAGACTTACTTTAAGCTCATGAAGAACTCGCTGCTGTTCTTTGACAATTTGGGTTAGTTCGTTTAGTTGCTGAGTATGTAAGTCATCCAATTTTTCATGGAGAAGTTCAATATTTTGTCCAGCCCTTAAATTCACCTGATGATCAATTTCGGAGTTTTTCCGATCAGTATCAGACTGGCGATTTTGACTCATCAAGACGATGGGTGCTGTGTAGGCTGAGGCAAATGAAAACACTAAATTAAGCATCATGAACGGTGATTCATCCCAGTGGGGAACCCCAGGCATTAAGTTGATACCAACCCATCCGGCTAAAACGGTGCTTTGCCCAATGAGAAATCCCCAAGAACCCACTTGCGCTGCAAATTTATCAGCAAGGCGTTGTCCGCGAGTCAGTTCTTGAGTGGAAGTGTTTTGGACTGCTGGTTGTATCTCCACAATTTGAGGTTTTTGAACTACTTTGGCATCAACATTCTTAGACGATACTTTTTTGAATGGATTCATGTTGCACCTCTTGGCGTTATTTCTGTCTGTGTTTATCCTGATGACTTTTAATCTACGCTGGTTAAACGATAGGAGCAAATATTGTTATTTTTCAAAACGATAGAAAAAAGTGATGGTAAACAGAAAACTACCTTCAGATATTTAGGTGTGGAGGCAGCGATCGCATTCCAGCCTATGTAGTAACAATGAATGTTGAAATACTACATAATAAATATAGAAGGTTCTAGATAGCACAACTCTTTACTTGGTTCGTGAGTCAGGCAAATCATGCAACTACATAAATTTGACAACATTCAGGAATTTTGGGACTGCACTCAGGCTTACTTACTTCAGCATCAGGTAGAAAATAATGTATTGCTCAATATCTTGCATACCTTGTTGCATAACCCAGAACATTATCTGGGTAAGCCTTATTTAGCAATTGTCCAAACAAGTGGCGAGATTCTGGCTGTTGCCATCCGCACCCCACCCAGAAAATTGATCCTATCCAAAGCCCAGAATATTGATGCTCTGCGGTTGATTGCTCAAGATTTGCGTCAAGAAAAACTGCCAGGAAGCATGGGACTGGCAACTGAAGCAGAAATATTCTCGCAAACTTGGCAAACGCTGACAGGACAATTCTATCAACGGTCGATGGTAATGAAAATTTACCAATTAACGGCAGTGCAAAGAGTCTCAACGACCAGAGGATATCTCAGACTGGCAACTGAAAGCGATCGCTCTCTTTTGCTCGAGTGGCTTTCTGCATTTTTCTCTGAGATAGATGAGGCAGTGAGCGAAGATGTCGAACACCAGGTAGATAATCGGTTGAAACAGCAGAATACTTATTTTTGGGTTGATAGCACTCCAGTTTCAATTGCGTCTAGTAAACAAGTGTTACCTACAATTGGTCGGATCAATTTAGCTTATACACCACCAAAGTATCGTCGCAAAGGATATGCTACTGCCTGTGTCGCAGCGTTAAGCCAAAAACTGCTAGACCAGGGATGCCGCCATTGTTTCCTCATAGCAGATTTAGCCAATCCTACAGCCAATCATATTTATCAAGCGATTGGGTATCGCCCCCTAAGCGATTGGCACGAATACTCATTCACCTCAAAGGAGTAAACATAATAAAGCGATCGCTCCAATTAAATTACTTTCTATGGCAGGATATGTAAACTGCGATCGCACCTCCATCTCCTAAAACACCAGAGTAAGCGCATCTCAAACCCTATTTAAAAAATAATAGGCTATCCAAGTGGGGAAATATCGAGAGGACTGAACACTCATTCTAAGATTTGGTTTCTTGAGTCTGTGCGTCGATAATTACACTCCAGTCATCATTTGTTACAGCAGCTTCAAGTTGACGCTGACGTTCGGCTATACTCGCATCTATTGTTTCTGACTCTTTAGAAAGGGTTGTGTCAGCCATTGCTTTCCGCAGCTTTAGCTTTTTCTCTTCGTAGGCTTGACGTTCCACCTCTGACATTACCGCCTTTGCAGCTTCGCCTACTGTACTAGCCCACATTTCGCTTTCGGACGCATTACCAGGTGGTGTTGTTTCGAGTTCTGCTATCCACGCATCTCGCAAGTCTTCCATATCTTGACGCTTGGGGAATTTGAATGCTTGGACACGCACAAAAGCACACTTTTCCTGACCATTTTGGGTGATATGACTATTTAAGGAAAGCAACACATTCCGAGAATAGCCAATGTACTGCACGCGGCGTTCTGCATCTAATACTGAGTAAACACCAGCAATTTTAGCGTTCTGAGCAGATGCACTCCAAGTCTCAAGGCCAATAATTTCAGTACCATTGTTTGCCAGCTCAGGGGTTATACTCACCTCAATGGCAGTGTGTTCGTCATCGGAACTATACAAAAATTCATGTAGCCCACGGTGGTTTATGGGGACATTTTGATGTTCAATTGGCGGGTTGTGCTGGGTTTCCATCGTAGTTGATCTCTGAGTTATTAATTAGCGACGCAAGCAAATATATGCCTTTAGAATATTGAAGCTTAAATCTACTCACATGCCCAAATTCTTGCTGACAAAGCGAAAACAACTATTAGACCTTATATGAATCAATTGACACCTAAAAATTGGATATTCATCAAACAGCGACTTACCCCCTATTTATTTTTACTACCCGCCTTGGTTCTTTTGGGGTTAACAGTCTTTTTGCCTGCGCTGCAAGCGTTTTACCTCAGCTTTACTAGCTATGAAGATATCGCCCAGCCGCCACAATGGATAGGTTTAGCCAACTTTCTTAAACTTTGGAAGGATGCAGTTTTTTGGAAAACCTTAGAAAATACTTTTTTATATCTTGTGGGCGTAGTCCCAATTTTAGTAATTGCTCCCTTATTGCTGGCAATTTTGGTAAATCAGAAACTGCGGGGGATGAATTGGTTTAGAGCAGCCTACTACACCCCAGTAGTAATTTCAATGGTGGTTGCAGGAATAGCTTGGAAATGGCTGTATGCAGAAAACGGATTACTGAATCAGTTCTTAAAAACTTTGGGGCTTTTTCCAGAAGGTATTCCTTGGCTAACTAGCCCAGCGAAAATTTTTGGTATTATACCAATTTCTCTTGCCAGCGTTATGGCTGTCACCGTGTGGAAGGGACTAGGCTACTATATGGTGATTTATTTAGCGGGGTTGCAATCAATTCCTGCTGATGTATACGAAGCTGCTGCGATCGATGGTTCCGATGGTATCAGCAAACATTGGGATATTACCATACCTTTGATGAAGCCATATTTAGCATTAGTAGCGGTGATTTCAGCTATTTCTGCAACCAAAGTTTTTGAAGAAGTATACATTATGACCCAAGGGGGCCCACTCAGTAGCTCAAAAACGATTGTTTATTACCTATATGAGCAAGCTTTTAGTAACTTAGAAATCAGCTACGCTTGCACAATTGGTTTAGTGCTATTTTTGATAATTTTAGGGTTATCAATTTTGCGATTAGTTATCAATCAAGAGGGTGGAGATAATATCACAATCTGAATATTTACTTCATTCCATAAATATTGAAAATTGATATAAAAATTTACATTATTTGTTATCAGTGCTTGAGGACAATGAATTGACTACAAGCATTGTGCAGCGCTCAATTACGAAACGTTGGCAGACTTGAATTACCTTTGTAGGTATGTGCGGAATCTTAGTAATTCCAGTATAAATATTATAGTGGCGGAAAAATAAAGTGACATAATATACTTATTGAATTGCCATCTGAACAGTCTATTAAACGTACATAACGACGTGCATCAAGACTAATTGAGATTTTCTACCAAATTGAGGATAAAAGGTGCGAAATCCATACTGGATTTGACTTGAGTAAAATACTTGTTTAGAGCGCAATGGTCTACACCCCAATACCGTTCGGTTAAGGAATTTTTTGGTTGAGGCAGGGAGAGAAGAAAAGCTGTTCTAAACAAAAGGCTGCACATATTAGTAAGCCGATTCGTATTGAGGCGCTCGAAGTGGTTCTGAAAAAGTTTGATATTCAGCAATGTCAAGATTTAGAGTCTCCCGATCTGATTGATTTATCTGAATCTGCATTACTCTCCAAATCCTCAAATTCCGATCTACAAGAGGCAATTGACCAACGTTTTCTGCAAGAATTACAAAACATGGGAGGCAGTGATGGTGAGCAGCTAGTTGCTGAACTGATCCAAATTTACTTAGAAGATACTCCTATTAGAATACAGACAATTAAAGAGGCTATTGCTGCTGAAGACCGATCAAAGTTGCAAAAAGCAGCTCATGCTTTGCGATCGCCCAGTGTTAGTATTGGTGCTGTTAAGCTGGGAAATATCTGTGAAACCTTAGAAAATGCTGCTATAACTCAATCATTAGATCAAATCTCTGAGCTGATTAATCATCTAGAGAGTGAATATAAAAATGTCATTACGGCTCTTCAAAGCTTTTATTCTTCTTAAAGTAGGACTTACGCAGCAAGTACGAAATATAGGGACAATACCCTGCGGGTACTCCGTTGGAGAACTCGTAGAGTAGAAGACACTTTCTATCTACATGAATTGCCCCTACGGGAAATCAAGTTAGGTTAGCAGACCATTAATCTCTATAAAACATGGCTTAAATATCTAATTCCCAAGCAAAAATTTTAGTAATTGATATCATGTCCGTTTAATCACTTACGATAAAAAGTAGTGAGTGCAAGGATGAGTAATGCCGAAACGAATTGGTGTAGCTACACATCTAAGTATTGAAGAGTTAGAACAACGTTACCGTCAAGCTAGTGATGGGGTAGAAAGCCGTCAGTATCAAATCATTTGGTTAGTTGCTCAAGGGAAAAAAACAGAAGAAGTGGAGGAAATAACTGGCTACAGCAGAACATGGATATACGCATTGGTCAAAAGATACAACGAATTAGGGGTGGAAGGTTTAGGCGATGCCTTCGGCGGGCTTCGCCTACGCAGAGACTCAAACCAAGGTAAACAGCCCCTAGTAGATGATATCCAGCAAGCACAGTTATGGCAGGCGTTACAAGAAAAAGCACCAGATGGAGGATTATGGAATGGCAGGAAAGTGGCAGATTGGTTAAGTGAAGTGACAGGGACTCATATCAGTAGACAGAGGGGATGGGAGATACTGCGGCAGATGACTTTTAGACTGAGAGTTCCTCGGCCATGTCACACAAAAAGTGATTATTTTGAGCAAGAAGCCTGGAAAAAAAAATCGCAGAAAGGTTGTGGACTGTAATTGATGAACCAATTGCTAATCGAACTTTTGAAACACTCAATGATTTAGAGGATCTTGTTTATCATCGTTGTCAATCGTTACTACACCAGCAAGATTTAATTCGCGGGCTAACTGGTTTTCATTGGTGGATTCAAGTTGGAGTTTAATCGTAACTAATTAACCGGACACGATATGACGATGATCGTATTATCCAATTAGGGCTTGCTGAAAAAGTGATAAAAAAGCCAGATAAGGATTAATTAGTTTCCGAAATGAATTGTAATGACAAGTAAGTCTGCATGATAAAATACATAATTTAAAACCGGGTTTGATATTCCACTACTGCACGACTATCATCAGTTAAATTAGTGGAAGCACGCACACGAAATTCATCGTTTATCCGGTAATTAACACCCCATTGGAAGGGATCATTTGTTGTCAAAATCTTAATACTGGAAACAGATATTTTAGTAGAAATATCGACCCCAGCCTCGGCCGCTAATTCCAAAGTTGAACTGCTCCTTCCGGCTTCGGGATTCTCAGAAATAACGGTAGGGAATATCCGCAGTTCACTTAAACCAAAGGTACTCCCAATCTGGTTAAAAGCAGACTGAAAATTATTGAACACAGCCGAACCTGCAATGTTAATCAGTCCCAAAGTACTGTCACCACGTCCTTGGGTGTCTACAAATCCACCTCCTAAAAGAGCAACAATTTCGGTTTGACTACGTGACGGACTACTTGTTAATTCTAAATTTTCATTGAGTTTGCTGGCTAGACCGTTGATAGTGGCTTCGACTCGAACACTCTCTAAGGCTGATAAACCTGTGGAATTTACTTTACCAAAATCATTACTTTGAGTTACGTCCAGTACTTTGGCAAATAGGCGAATATCTAAGTTGGGGTCGCGGGGTTCAGAGGGACTAAAAGTTGCGGTGTGTTTATAGCCACGAGCAAGATTAAATTGGGTAGTAAATAAATTCACCCCTCCTTGTTCTAACTGGATAGTACCATTGGGTACGGGCTGATTAATTGAGCCGTTAACGATGAGATTACCAGTGGCGCGGAAGTTGAGAATAGGGGGACGGGTAATTTGGACATTTTTACCGAGTTCTAAATCTAGATTATTAAATCTAGCGATACCTGACGGCAAGCCTTGAGCCAACGCATTTCCCTTGCCATTCCCAATTTCCGCTTTACTCTGCTTATTATCTTTTGTGGGTGATACACCGAGACTACTATTTGCAGATGAAGTCGCATCGGTAGATTCTGCCAGCAATACCTGACCGTCAAATAAACTTACTTTACCGCCAATCGCTGGGTTAAGGGCAGAACCAGTAATCTGCAAATTGCCGCTAGCACCTCCTTGGTAAAGTCCCTTGAGATTCAATGCCAGCTGATCGAGATTAACGGTTAGGGGATTGGTGATACTCACGTTCTGATTGTTGAAAATGGGAATTTCTCCAGCAGCCTCTACCTTCCCACGGCTAAATCTACCCTGAAGATTTTCTACTAAGATACTGTCAAAATTAAACAGCACTTTACCTGTGACACGCCTCAGCTTACCTGGCAATGCCTGGGCTGAAAAAGTAGCATTATTAACAGTAGCAATTCCATCTACTTGGGGTTTTTGCAATGTTCCGCGTACTTTAAGGTCTACTTCTCCTTCACCTTTTTCAAAAACCACTTGATTCGTCAATGCGTTTAACAGTCCCAATCCCTCGTTTTCTAATTTCACATCCAAACTGATTTGCTCACTGTCTGGTGCTACCGAAGCAAAAGGCAATTTATAAGGGATACTGCCAGTAATATCAACAGGTTTTGGCCCTGCAACTGCTACAGTACTACCAAAGTTTAAGCGTCCGTTGGCATAGCTGAAACTTGCCCTTGCTGATTCTATTGCTTTTTGATTCAATAATCCTTCTGTGATTTGCAATTCCCCTCTAGCTTGGGGATTAGCAATGCTACCTGCTAAAGCTGCTGTACCATTAAGATTACCTGTAATTCCAACTGGCAGTTTTACAAAATTATTCAGTAGTTGCACCGGAAAATTATTCACCCGTAACTGACCAGATTGTTCATCACCGCCAACGTTACCCGTAAAGGCAATCAACCTGTTTTGAGATTCGATTCGTAAAGGTCGCAAACTCAAAACACCGTTTTCAAAGTTGCCTTCGGCAATCACTTTATCAGCAGTATAATAGCGATTTCGTTCTTCCTTTTTACCCCAAGCAAAGTTTTGTCCATTCAAATTAAAATCCACTGATAATCCATTGGCTGTAGCTGTATTGAAAGCAACTTCCCCGTTGAAAGTCCCCTTTAAGTCTGCCAAATCTGGTATTGGAGTGGAGTTAAGTCGCTGTTCTTGCTGTTCTGCTACCAAAGTTTCAATTTCAGAAAACCGTTGGATTTGGGTTAATAAGGGTTGATTTGGTACTCCTTGGGGGGTAGTGGCTAGATCCTCTGCTGTGCCGTAGATTGCTGCTGAACCACCTGGTAAATTTTGTAAATCAAATATCTGTGTTAAAGCTACAACATCTTGGATCTCTCCTTGGCTGACGTTGAGTTTACCTTGTAGTTGAGGCCCTTTAGAGCTTTGGGCAAACGTACCGACAAGAGCGTAGTTACTTTTACCTTTGACAAATTCGCTGTTGGTAAGTGTGCCTTTCCCATCACTGTAGCGGAATTGAGCAGCTATTTGATCGCCGCGAAGCCAGCCAATTTGCGGATTAGCGATCGCTAAATTCCCCGTTGTTGCCAATGTCTGCTGATTAAACAGCAAATCCCCAGTTAACAACCCAGCTATCTTACCAGCGCCTAATCGAGTAATTGGTGGCGGAGTCAAATTCAATATTTGTAAGGGGAAATTTGCAACTTTTAGCGCCCAGTCATTCCCTTGAATATTACCTGTGGCTGATGCTTCCTGCCATTTTACTAAGAAGGATTTCGGGCGATTATTGGCATCTAAATTAAAAGATAGGCGATCGCGATTACCCGCCAAGTTCAAATTTAAACCGCGTCCCTGGGCTGAATCAATGTTTCCAGTTAACAACGGCTCAAAAGCAATATCTTGAACAACTAAGTCTCGTAAATTAATTTGTCCTACCACATTTGGCAAGGGCAGCTTACCAGTGACTTGTCCATTAAAATCGACTCTACCCGCCACAGCAACCTGATTAGGAAAATTGATCGGTAACTGTTTTAAGTTATAATTCTGCGCTTGGACGTTGAGATTTAAGGCAGTAATTTCCGGTATACCTGCTTTTTTAGCATTGGCTAATATGTTACCACTCACGCTTAAACCGGGAGCAGTTGCTCGCTCAATGGTCAGCCTTTCACCACTCCAAGCGATCGCAGCCGTCAGGGGTTGCTCCAAACCAGGGATACCTTGCGATAATTGTACCTGTCCAGCAGCACGCACATCCGCTAATTTGGATGATCCGACAGTGCCAGCTAATTGTAACTGACCGCCAAATTGGCCCCGCAATTGCTGATTGAATCGATTTAACTCCACGCCGTCAGCATTAACTACAGCTTGATAGCGACCATTAGCCAATTGGATATTAGAAGCTGCGATCGTTCCACCTGCAACATCCAGCCGTCCTTGACCGCTAGCTTGGATAGTTTGCGGTTGGAAGGACTCTACAGAACCCGCCACGTTTGCTTGACCAGTTAACGTCCCTCGTAACTGTGGTGGTACTGCTGCCAACTGCTGCAAAGGTACATTATTTGCCTGAACTTGTGCCTGATACAGACCATTAGCCACTTGGATATTAGAGGCTGTAATAGTCCCACCCGCAACATTTACTCGCGCCTGACCCATAGCTTGGATAGCTTTAGGTTGGAAGGATTCAACAGAACCCGCTACGTTTACTTGACCAGTTAACGTCCCTCTAAATTGCGGTGGTACTGCTGCTAACTGGCGCACAGGTACATTATTTGCCTGAACTTGCGCCTGATAGACACCGTTAGCTAGTTGGATATTAGAGGCCGTAATAGTTCCACCCGCAACATTTACCCGCGCCTGACCACTGGCTTGAATAGTCTGCGGTTTAAAAGAATCAACAGAACCCGCTACATCGAACTGACCAGTTAACGCCCCTTGAAACTGCTTTGGTACTTTTGCCAACTTCTGTATAGGAACATTCTTAGCCTGAACTTGCGCCTGATACACACCATTAGCCACTTGGATATTTTTAGCTGTAACCTTACCACCGCCAATAGCAAGGCTACCCTCACCATTGCCACGGAGCGTTTTCAGGCTGAAATTATCTCTGTCACCTGCGATTTGGAACGTACCCGCCAAAGGATTATTTAAAGCTGGGGGAGACTGTTTCAATATTTGCCCTAACCGCACACCATCAGCTACAAGTTGAGCAGAGAAGCTTTGGTCTTGCAATTGGACATTAGAAACTGCTACTGTGCCGCCACCAATTTGGACTCCTGCACCATCAGTACGAATTGTGGCAATTTTAAATGGTGCAGTGTTGCCTGAGAGGATGAGACGACCATTGAATTGTGCGTCCGCCAAAGAGATATTTTGTAGTTGACTTTTGTCTACAAAGGGTTCTAATTTTACCCTAGAGGCAACAGCCACAGCTTGCCAACGTTGATCGATATAACTACCAGTTGCCCGGACTGTACCACCACTGACATTAAGAGCTACATTACGGAAAGAGACATTGCGATTTGGAGCGATCGCAACTTCACCAGTTCCAGGATAAGTTCCGTTAGGGGCTTGAAACTGTACCAAAGTTTGGACATTGGTAGGAGCGCCAGTTAATTGGGCTGTAGCTGAGACATTGCCGATTTGGAACGCAGGTGTTGTTTCATAAACTTTTGCGATCGCATCCCCTGGAACATTCTTGGCAGCGAAATTTAAATCCAGTCGCGGCGTTTTACCAAGTTGAATTGTGCCAGCGCCTGTGATATCACCACCAACTTTAGCTTTACCTTGAATATCTTTTAGGGTAATTAAAGAGGAACTAGAACTAGTAACAAGCTCAAATTTACTACTGATGCTATTGAAATCAACTTTATCAATGCGGGCAGTTTGGATTGTGGCAACTGTGCCTGAGATAATTGGCTCTTTAGTTGATCCGGTAATCTGCAAATCTGCTTGTACTTGTCCAGCGATTGGCACAGGTAGTTTTACCTTCAGGGTATCCTGGGCATTAGCCAAACTCACCGCATTTACACGCCCTGCCAATTTAAAGCCTGCTTGAGTGTCGATGATTCCCGTAGCCACTACAGGAATTTTGCCGTAGTTGGTAGTAACATTGTTTAACTGCAACTCCGTTCCCTGAAAACGGAGATTTCCTTGGCTATTGCTCAACAGCTGCGGTACTTTGGGTATTTGAAGTGTTACCCCTTGCACAGCCGCATTGCCATACAATAAAGTCTGTTGCCCTGGTGTCAACCGAATTAACAAGTCGCCATTGGTTCGACCCGCCTGTAAGTTCACTGGTAACTTAATCAACCGAGTAATATCCGCAGCCAGCAAATCTTGTGCGTGCAACTGAAAGTTGCCCGCTAGCACCTTAGAACGTGTCTCTCCCTGAATAGAAATATTGCCACCACTATCTGCTTGCCCACCCACTTCAAACCGGATTAACTGGTTGTTTGCTAAAAGTTGGGCAGAACCGTTAAGTTGAGAAAATGTTACTAGAGAGGTGGTAGACGCAGAAGATATTCCCTCCCCTACTCCCCCAGC
>NZ_JAAGOG010000096.1:0-29490 GCF_010747425.1 Nostoc sp. UIC 10630 | reverse complement strand
GCCCCCAATTAAGGAAGCTGTGGGTTAATTATTTAATATGTTGTTATTTCTGGGTGGTCTCTATACCAAAGAACCAAGGCATCCCTATCTTCATCAGCAGTGTTACTTATTAATGTGATTACTCTCATACAAGTATCGTATTCCCCTGCTTGGTTTAAGAAATTATCTTCTGGGAAATCATTTAAATATTCATCTATATTGTTGTAGTTTAGAGCAGTGTATTTATCTACAACTATTAAATATTTTTCATATCGAATCTGCCAGTAGTATATTTCAAAAAGCATCCAATCAGGTACAGGGGCAGCTTCTTTAGTAGGGGTTATTAAACTGCAATCAATTTCATAACAACGGGAATTTGAATCTGCCCATTCATCAACTTCAAAACATTGTATAGGGGCATAAAAAGAGGCTTGAGAATATGTACGATAAATAGCCATCAATATTAACCTTTATTTAAGCAACTGTAAACCAGTAAAGAGGACTTTGTGACAGACTTGAGAGAGATGCTACAGGAGCAGTAGTAGGTAAAGCTGCATGGGTATAAGTAACTGTATAACCATAGGTGTTTAACCCAATCGGTAAAGTACCAGTAACCCCAAAATTGAAGTTAGAACCTATAAAACCATTTACAGAACCACTAACAGTTATAGAAGGTGCTCCACTATTACTTAAAGCAAACCAATAATTACCTTGCTTTAAAGAAAGTGACATAGCAAAGACTTTATTACCTACTGTGTCAGCAACTGCCGTATTAGTTGCAAGTAATGTATCAGGTAAAGCTGTTGATTGATTATGAGAATAAATGCCACCAAAGAAAGTAGAACCAGCTGCAGCAACAGTAGTCACATTTAATATGAAATTACTTATAGTTACGTTATAAGGAACATAAAATAATGTGTATCTAAGACTTCCTGCAGAAATGGAAGCATTGGTTGTACTCGTAATTTTATCTGTAAATAGATAAGAGAAACCTGACCTATACCCAGGGTGAGAATTACTTTCTACTCTATTTTCCCATTTACCACTTGTACCATTGTAGGTAAGTATTTGAGATTCAGATGGACTTGTAATAGTTGCATCAGTAAGAGTAGCTAAGCTACTAGAACCCCCACCACTTGAAGTAGTAGGTGTCCACTTGGCTGTGGTGCTGTTGTAGGTTAAAACTTGACCATTAGTAGGAGCAGTAGAAACTACATCTACACCTTGAATTTTATTAGAATTCCACTGTGCAATTGTATTGCCAACTTGAGCAGCAGTTGTACCATGTGGATTTGAAGTATTACTTGTGTGAGAAGTTAGAGAACTTGTGTCAGCTTTGGTGGATAAACCTGTAGTAACAAAAGCAGTGTTAGCAGCCTTTGTTGAGGAATCTCCTGCTGTTTGGTTAGGTACAGCTACAGTACCAGTAAAAGTAGGAGAAGAGAGGTTAGCCTTGAGAGCTAAAGAAGTGGTGACATCAGAAGTTCTGGCAACACTTGCAGGAAGTTGAGCATCAGGGACTAAAGTATTGGCATCCAAACTTGCCACACCATTAGCAGCAGCCTTAGCAGTGGTTGCGATCGCTCCAATTTGAGCAGCAGTTACAGCGTGTGGATTACTTGTATTAGTAGTATGAGAATTTAATGAGGTAATATCAGCTTTAGCAGCTAAAGAAGTAGTTACATCACTACTATTAGCCTTCAATAATAAAGCTGCTGTAACATCACTAGAATTAGCTTTAGGGCTTACTAAACTATCAGTTTGAGTCTTAGTATAGTAACCACTGAGGTCAACTGTCACGCCTCCTATAAGGGCATCTGTTTGAGCTTTAGTATAAGTGGTAGATTGATTAGCTTTAGTATTTAAAAGTGTATCAGTTTGCGGTTTAGTATAATAATTAGTTAAATCAGTACCTGATACCCCTGCTATAAGAGTATCTACTTCAGATTTGAGATAAACAACTGGGTCAGCAGAATTAGTATTAGTTCTAATTTTACCAGCCGTAGTATTAGTTGCTAGACTTACACCAGCTTGACTTAAAATATAGGTTATTAAAGATTGATGTTGAGGATCAGAACAATCTCCGCCACCTTCACGTAGTACAGAAAGTTCTAAGTCAGAGGTTCCTACAGGGACAATAGCATCAAAAACTTCTCCACCTGGTAATACAAACCTATAGAAAGATGAGCGTTCACCTTCTTCATTACACCAGAGAATAAAGTTTATTTTACCTTCTCTATTGGTGATAAAGTTTTTAGTAACTTGAGGGTACTCTATATTTTCAATAGTATTACCCTGCATGTGAATTACTTGAACAACCGCATTTCTTAGGGGTTCATTATTTAGCCCAATAAATGTAGATTTAATAATTCTTTGAGTTGGCATATTTGTTTTATGAATAAAAAGGTTCACTCTAAATTAATAAAGTGAACCTTAAATTTTTAATATTTAATAATCTTATTAGCAGCTAACCAAGGTTGCATATTTTCATGGGAACCTCCACCACCTTGGGTATTAATAGTAATACCTGATGTAGCAGCATTTAAACTAATATTAGTTTTAGTCCCGCCCATACTAAGATTGGTAACTGCACCATTAATATTTATACCTGTATTACTATTTGCAGTAGCACCTAATAAAGGTTGGTCAGGGTTGCTATTGGGGTTGCCAGTAGCAGGTGAATTACCTAAAGTTTGATCATTGGTACTAGCAGGTAAATTTAATGAATGAGCGTGACCAGGGTCAGATATAGAATGCCCATGTCCGGGGTCATTTAGAGTATGGGAGTGAGGGTTTTCATTAACAGAGTGAGAATGCCCCGCATCATTTACCCCATGAATATGAGAAGGTGTTTGAGCAAGGTTTAAAGTAACACTCTCTAAACCTCCATTTTGTCCCAAAGTTCTAGCAGTCAATCCAGTACCTGAACCTGCACCAATAGTTACCCTACCTCTACTATCTGGTACTTTGAATTTAATACCATCACTACCATGAACATAACCAATAGCGGCAAATAAATTAGGATATTCAGAAGGCTCGTATGAGGCTCCATCTTGCCATAACCAACCTCCATTAGGTAAAGTTGAACCATAGTAATCCATACCCATGCCCGGTTGAAATGCAGAAGTGGCTGGGATATCAGCAGGGGTTACTCTATCAGTTACTTTGTCTCTTAGGTCAGTTATGCTGCCAGAAAGAGTTCCACTAGCAGTAGTTACTTTAGCTAGTGGAAAGCTTATATTAGGTAAAGTAGAGGCAGATTGAACAGTACCGTCACTACCAACATATATGTAGCGCGTAGCATTATTGGCTATATTAATAGTACCAGGGCTGATACTAGTTAAAGTACCATCAGCTAATAGAATCACTCCACCTAAATAAGTAAAAGTTAAACCTGATTGGTGACTAACTTTTAGGCGATTATAAAATGTATAAAAGTTTGATTTAATTTGCCCTGGGGTGTCATCTAAAAAGGAATCTAAAACCTTGGGTCCATGACCAATGAAATCATCGCCATCTACTATAGGAAATGCTATAGCATTAGCATCCTCAGCAGTGAAAACATCACCATTCTGATAAACTTTACGCATATATTTAATTAATATTAATTTTTCTGTTATTTATTGAGGTTGTTTAACTTATTTATAATTAAATTGAATACTAAGCAGCCCCAATAACTAGCCAATTAATTCTGACATTAGCACTAACTGTTGGAGCTGCGGTAAAGTTAATACCTGTTGTTGTTATACTAGTTATGGTAGTATTTGAAACAGATGCTGCACTATCAGCATTACAAATTAGACCTATAGGGGTTGAGGCAAAAGTAAAACCATAAGGTAAACTTCCTGCTCCTGCCCCATTAAGTAAAACTATACTTGAGCCAATTGCAACTTTTATATTATTTGGTAATAGAATAATTACTGGATTTGATAGGGTTGTTGATACTTTACTAGCAAGAAAAGCATTAACAAAAGCTGTTGTAGCCAAACTAGTATCATTATCTGTAGTTGCTGGGGTTGGGGCTTTAGGATCACCAGTAAAGGTAGGACTTGTAAGATTTGCCTTAAGAGCTAACCCAGTATCAACATAATTAGTGTTAGCTGCTTTTGTGGAATTATCATTTGCAGCTTGAGACGGTACAACTACAGCACCAGTAAAAGTTGGACTAGCTAGAGTAGCATAACTTGCTAAGTTAGATTTAACATAAGCGGTTGAGGCTGCTGTTGTTGAATTATCTGAAGTGATAGGAGTTGGTATAGTTACAGTTCCAGTAAAAATTGGAGAAGCTAGATTAGATTTAAGGGCTAAAGCTGCATTTGTAATAGTAATATTATCTGCTAGACCTGCTGCAACAAAATTAGTATTAGCAGCCTTTGTAGAAGCATCCCCTAATGTTTGATTTGGTACAATTACGTCCCCTGAAAATATTGGACTAATCAGGTTGGCTTTTAAAGAAACATTAGACTTAACATCTTCAACTTGGTCATAAACTGCATCTTGAGAAGCAGCTTTACCTGAAGCATTCCAAGCAGAACTATATGGGGTGTCATCAGCTAAAATTAACGAACCATTAGGTTCAACTGGTATAACCATCCAGCTAGTTGTATTAGTTGGTACTACCCCTGTAATTGGGTTTAGGTCTTTGCTTATGTAAGTTCTGTTTAGGTAATTTACTAAATCTCTGAATTTGTATGTAGTAGTAGGGCTATAATCACCTTGAGGAAAAGGTCCACCAATTGATTGAGCAAGTGCAGGGGTAGTTGAAATTAACCTAGCAACTCTCAAAGCACCAGTATCTAAAACATCATTTACAATTCCAGTAGGTAATAATGATGCCCATTCAACTGGGCTAACATTAGGAACTATTGCATTAAAATTAAGTAATGCTGGTTCAATTAATTCACCATCTGTATCAGTTTTAAAGAATTGAAAGTTATAAGTAATCCTTGAAGTTTCAGTTTGTGGTAGTGTTATGTTGACTACGCCTGCTGTTATAGTGAAGGTATATGGTTGAGGTAGATAAATTGTATCAGGGGAAGTACTATCATCAATTAGGCTACCAGCTAACGTAACAATGAGTTTACCTGTAATAGGATTTCCAGCAGAATCTTTTAGTGTTCCTACTATTTGAGTCATTTATTTATATAATTTAAAATTAAGGAATATAATCGTCATTAAAGATAATTTCACTACTGCACCAACAGGGGCCATATAAAGAATTAAGTTTTTGAGTTAACTTAAACTTATTCCCATATTTATATGTGGTTGGAAGATAAATTATATATTCCCAAGCACTAGTTCCTAATGGGTCTCCAGTAGTAGAAGTTCCTAAGATAAAGTTGCCTCTAGAAGTTATTAAGTGTCGTATATCAAAGCAATTTAATACTAGGCTTAATACCTCTTTAGATCCTTTGTTAGCCCAAATATTAATGAATGAGTTAGATATCAATAATCTCTTAGTTTCAGTTGCCCAGGTTTTATCCCAATAATCTCCTGTAAACCCAGTTAAAGGGGCTAAGAAATCTAACCATTCTGGGTCACATAATAGTGGATTTAGTTGTCTAGGTAAGTCATCAACTTTTGCCTTAGTTCCTACGAGTAACTCATCAAAATAATCTGTTAACCATTCAGCAATTTCATTAGTTTGATAGCAATCAGGTAATCTACTATATATAGGTTTACTAGTAGCCCAAGATTCAGCAGTCTGCATTACTAAAATCCTCCAAACGAAGGGGATTCTCCTGAGCCTCGCAGACCTTCAAATACAATCCCATTTTCATCAACTAACTGCATAAATAAGCTATAAGGAGTAGGAAGGGTGTAATCATTTGCTATAGGTATATTTGAAGGGGAACCGTTTAATGTGAGATTTCCAGCCTCTTTTATTACCCCTGCATTTCTTAGAGCAAAACCTACTTCATAAAAAATTAAATCTTGACCTAAAGGATAACTATTAGGACTCAGATATTCTTGAAAAACTTCCCATAAAGTGTCAAATGCTTCTTCAGGATTTACACCTATAGTTAATCTAGCTGTGAATTCTGCGCTAATAGGTAATAACTCAATAGGGGAAGTATAAAGGCTACTGCCTAGTTGAATTCTACTTGCCAATTGAGATTTAACATAGGTAATTTGAGCATCATTTGCAGGTTCACCATTTGAGTTTAGGAGAAATAAGTGAACTGCTCCTAATTCTCTTGTAGTCTTATCACCAGCTAGTAAACCTATAGCTTTACAAACTGAACCTTCCCCTAAGAGAATTTCAGCAGCCTGTTCATAATCAGTGGCACTTACTAAGTTTCTAAGTCTAATTTGAGTGAGTGCCCTATTAATAGCAGAAGCTTCACTTTCTAAATCTGATCCACCTGATGCAGCTTCAATGTTAGTAACACCAGCAAGGTAGGTTAATGGTTGGGTTATACCAGTAATAGAGTAAGGTGAAATGTTGTATTCAGAACCTACTTCCTCAGCAGTAGCAGTAACTGAACCTGATACTAAACCTACAGGAATTACTAAAGGGGCATCAGTGAAGAATGAAAGTTTACCTTGGCTATCAACTACTTCAAATCCTTCAGGAATTGTGAATATAGTATTTTGAGGAGAGCTAATACTAAAGGTTAATGTGGTTTTAGCTTTGGTTCCAGAACTGCGGGTAACTCCAGTAATTTTAAGAAAGTCAATTACTAAAGCTAAAGGTAATTGATTTACATAGTAAAGTAATTCAGCCCCAGCAAAGGCTTGACCTTGTATTAAAGCTGCTACTGGGGAATTCTCAGTAAAATCATTTAATAGTCCACCAGAGGCATTATAGACCTTTAATTTAGCTTGTTCTACAATATCTGTCTCATTACGTGGGTCAAGGAAAATTGAATTTAATATAATGTCAGCCATATTTAAATAGTTATTTTTATAGGATTTTGTTCAAGTTCTCCATACGACCAATACACTAAGATTACAGCTTCACCTTGGTCATTGATTGTTCCATCAACTTCAAATTGAGCGTCAGGAATATATTTTTCTAACCCTGTTTTAAATTCAGAAGTGATAAGATTAATATTTGAAATGCTAGTAAATAGAGAATCAGTTCTCCCATAGTTGGGAACCATTACCCTTTCATTAGTTTCAGTTTGAAGCCAACTAAGGATGTGCCCCTTGATTAAATCAGCTTCACTAGTTACAACAAGATTTCCTCTCACTGGGTCAATAGCAAGAGGAAAGTTAATACCTTGAGTTATCATAAATTTCTGTTATCTAATATATATAGATGTCCCATTACCAACCTTTTGAAATTATGGTGTCTCCATCGGAGTCAGTAGCTCCTAAAACTACTACAGGTTTATCATTAACTGACATAGTACCAACATTAATTAGGCGCAGACCCAGACCATTGCAATTGACAGTGAGTACACTTCCTGACATCTCACTTGTTCCGTCGCTAAATAATTTAATAGCCCAAGTACCTGCTTGTAATATGACATATTGAGCAGCGCTTAAAGTAATTGCCTGTAGAGCTTGCATAAAAATGTTTCTTTTAACATTAGCTTTAAAGTCTTGGGTAGCTGTAGAAGTTATACTTTTTTCAGAGTTAACAGATACTTCACCACTTACATTTAAAGTGTCAGTTCCACTTACTGAAACATTTTTACTTCCAGGAATTGTGGAGTAATAATCATTAACCACATCTCCTTTATCTTTAGGAGGATTAGTGTCATTAACCATAGGTAGGTAGTAGGCATTGCTTTCTAAACCATCTACAAAGAAAACTATTACTGTTGAATTAATTGGCGGTAAATTAGCATCTACTCCAGGGCCACCATCAAGTCTTCTAATCCAGTCACTTTCCAACATAGGAGATGAAGGAAAGGAGACTTTAATTCTACGTTTATTCTGGTCATCTTTATTATTGGTAACTATCCCCAAAGTTGGGTAAGGTATGCGACCCTGCTGATCTAAAGCTATCTGGCTAGCCCGTTGAGATTGATTTAATATTTCAAATATATTATTCATTACTTATAATTTATTTTATTAAGCAGGTACAAACTTAAGACCATTTAAATCCATACCATTTTTTCTCACTTCCCAATGTAAATGGGTACCTCGACTATCCCCAGTATTACCTTCTATACCAATAATTTGACCTTGAATTACCTGTTGGCCATTAGTAATACCTATTGAATACAAGTGGCCATAGCGGGTTAACCAACCACCTCCATGATCAATATCTACATAGTTGCCATAACCAGTACTACTATTAAGAAATACAGAAGCAGTACCAGCAGCAGCAGCTAATATTTGACTACCAGAACCGTTCCCACTCACAGAAGAGAAATCAACGCCTTTATGATTAGGTCTAGAAGGATTTTCACTTCTATGTTTACTAGTTACAACCCCTCTTCTCATAGGTCTGATAAATTGAGGATTATTAGGGTCAAACCCATTACTACCAGAGCCACTATTTGTAGCCCCAATTATAGGATTTTCTATTGATTTAACTGAAGGAATATCACTGCTAGCAGATTTGTTTTTTAGAGGAGAATAGCAAGTAGCTCTACTAACAAAACTTCCACCAGAGTAGGTATGAGTAATAGTATCAACTACCCACATTCTGTCAAGGAACTTACTAACACCTTTAGTCTGAAATAAGGTGTCAGGGTCAAGTGTTAGAGCTTCAGGGGTGGTAGGAAATTCAGCTTGAGCTAAGATGCCTTTAATTCTGTTTTCATCGCTCACCCGTTGACTATCAGTAGTATCAGTAGCTCCTGTAGTTGTAGGGGCAGGAATAGGGCTTATAGCTCCTGTTGTGGAAGGTAAGCTATCTCCACCTGTGCCAACAACATTTTCCTTTTTCTTCTGAACCATTACCCCAGAGTCAGGGTCAATTTCAAACTTCCTTTCACCAACTGAAGTAGTTTGACCTGGCTTAGATGACCTAGCACCTCCTGAACTGGAAGTCTGAGCTTGATGAGAGACATTGAAAGTAACCCCCATGTTTGTACCATATTCAAGTACAAAAACATTCTGGTCAGCTTTAAAACCTTTCCTTGTCCCTATATATAATGTTGGACCAACACAGTGAACTCTGTAACCAATTCTTCTGGCTTCAATTAGTAGTGCCTCATAATCTGTGATTCCTCTTTGAGGGAATCTAGTATATAAGGGACCATCTTCAGGCATCTCCAGTTTCATTCCATAGTTGGAAGTAATCTTTTGAGCTATCTTTTTAAAAGTCAGATTGGTGTAAATAGTATTCCTAACTATTTGAGTTAAAACAACAGTAGCGGCAGTTCCAGAAAACTCAAGGGCATCAGGTTCAAATAGAGAAAACTTCAGTCCAGTATGAATGAAAGAATAGGCTGCGATCGCCTTACCTTCATAACCCATCTCAACTGTAATTTGGGCACCTGCCAGAGTCTTAGCGATTGGGGCAACTTCAGTAGTAGGTGATTGAGAAGCTGCTACAGAGGAAGCTGCATTGGTAAGGGGAATCCCACCTTCTTTGTAGAACTTAATTCTACTTGAGTAGTAAGTTTTTAATTCACTCATGGTCTTTGTAGGCTGACCATAAGGAGAACCGGGAAGGGATGCCCAAACAGTATTTACCTTAGTGATAGAAGACTCAAAATTACCTTGTTCTACATCACTTATAGCTCCCTTTTGTCTAATTAATTCTACTGCCCCTTTATCCTGTGATACAGGGGAGAAATCTGGTAGTGTTAAACTATTTTGTAAACTAGCCCAAGTTGTGTTTAAAAATTGATATCTACCAGCAGCAGTAGAAGAATACCCGCTTAATTTAATTAATTTATTTGGGTGTTTAAGATAACTACTAAAAGTGCTACCACCAAAAATCATATTATACTTAGCACCTTCAGCAAAAGCTATAGTATCTAAAGTGGCTCTCATATTAACAGAGAGAGTAGAATCTACTGTATAGTCTGGGGCTGAAGAATTAGATAGCTGAGAAGTTTTGGTTTGATTACTTTGTTGAGTTGCAGTCTGTTCCTTAGTTTGATTACTAGTTGATGAAGCAGAAGTAGTTGTGGAATTTTCTACTAATTCAACTTTAATATTATGTAGTAATCCAATAGCATTGGCAGCTTGAAATCCCTTAGTACCTGTTAACTCATTAAATGCTCTAGTAAATAGGTCAATCCCTCTATCACCTAAAGTAGTATGAGGTCCCCAATCTTGAATATCACAAACAATAGATTTACCATTATCCAAATTAGTGACTTTTACTTTGTCTCCAAACTTCAGGTCAATAAACATACCCTGAGAACCAAACTGTCTAGCAGCAGGAGGGTTGTTATATCTCATTGCACATCCAAAGTCTCTGTCTGGGTAAAGAATGTTATCTCTAGACCCTGTGGTGTCATTGAAAATACTAGCTGTAGTTTTCTCAAATAAAACTTTACCAGTTGCTCCTATACCTGCATTAGCGGTAGGAATTACTGAGTTAGTAATTGAAGTTACAGAAGCAGCTTGAGCTTCTTTAGGAGCTTCTACTGGGTCTAAACCTCCTACACTTTCAACGTATGTAAAAAACTTATCTGTAAGGGTCTTCTGAGGGTCATAAACAGTAAAATTACAACTTGATTGAACTTTACCTTCACCTAATGTTACAGAGGCTTTAATGAGCCGTCCATCCCCAATTGTGAATGTTTCTGCTTCAGCGCTACCTTTAGAACCTATAATAATTTTTAAATATGGGTTAAGCAAATACTGACCTGGATTAGGATTTTGATTATTAAATTGACTCATATTTTATAAAACCCAGCTTATAAGCTGCCATACATTTTGGTTATCAGTATTACCTTCTTTAGAGCTTTTTAATTTAGATAAAAGTTCATCTTGTGAAGTAGGGGCAACACCCTTAGCTAATCCAGAAAGGGATAGGTTTACATCTCTGAGAATATTCTCTTGACTAGTGCCTAACAGACTTAATATTGTTTGAGCTTCTCTTGATTGAGTAATTTCAGTAATAGTGGCTTGAACTTGATCATTGATATTCGATATCTGAGCAGAGGCAGCTAATCTAAATTTACGTTCAGCTACTTCTGGGTTAGGAATAGTTAAAGTTTGACCCACTTCAATTACTTTGAAAATATCAAGGTCATTCATAGTGGCTAACTTACGCCAAGCTGTTGAATCACCTAATATTTCATTAGCAATTTTGGTTAGGGAATCTCCAACATTAAATGAAATACTTTTGGGAGTATTTAAAGGATTGCTTATAGCTAAAGTACTCATATTATTTTTTAATTAAATTCCCTGTAGATACATCCAACTTGTCATTTTTGTATAATCCAATTGTCCCTAAAGATTTACCTTTACCATCAAACATTGAAATTGTCCCATTCTTGGCTACTGAGACTTTATAATTGTTAGATTTCACTAGAGTAGATAAATATTCAGGAAGCTTCTTAACGTTAGTTCTAAGCCACGCTAGAGCCTTTATATTGCCTTCTTGAGTCTGTCTATCAGTTAGTAAAGTTGACTTACTTAAAGCGCTTTGCAGACGGTCTCCAGTGGATTCTGATTTAGCTTTATCTGGTAATTGATTAGGGGGAATTTCTAATAATGCTATATCTAATCTAGCTTCTGCAACTTCACCCCCTAACCAGGCTGTCTCAGTCCATTTGATGTCAGTGATAACTGCTGGTCCAAAGCTATCCTTACCCCATTTAAAAGTCACAGGGGAAGGGGCATATTTACCTTTAGATGGATCTGCCACCATTAATGCTTGAAGTTTTTGTAGAAGAAGTTTGCAAGTTTTACCTTCGCTATGACTTTCTAGTAGTAGGTTACTTAGTTGTAAAGTCAACCCAGAAGTGTAACCATATTGCTGAGAGGGTATGGAGGTTAATGCAGTAATACCCTGGCTATACTTGGCACTTCTGCTGAATGATTTCTCCTCTGGGTTATATAAAAACGTGAAAACTTCTTTACCTAATTCATCTACTAGATAAGCAAAGATATCTGTTATGTACTCAGCAGGATTTAGACCATCAAGTACTTTAGTATTGATTGACATATATTTAAAAAAATAAACCCTCCCTTTGTTAAAGGAGGGGAGAATTATATAGTAATTGAAGCTTATATAGCGGTAGCTAAATTATTTTGACTAAATTTATTATACTGGTCTGCAATATGCTGCATAACTGTTTCAGCTATCTCTTGACCATTAGTAGCGGCTGTATGGATTACTATTGAACCAATATTTAACCCACCACCTCTACCTATAGAAGAAGCCAATTGGGACTGTTGCTGCCTATTAAGGATAGCTTCAGTTGAGTTAGCTATTACAATTCCAGCACCAGCAGGGGCAGCTTTTTGCTCTCTACTAATAGCTGACATGAGTGAACCAACATTAAGTCCATTAGCAGCATTTGGGGTATCCAATGCCCTAATCTGAGCAGCACCAGCCTCTTTACTTAATCTACCTTCTTGTATAGCTTTCTTGACTCTGTTGACTATCACATCTTTATTATGATTATCAACGTCAGCGCCCCTCAAGTTTTCATCAGTCTCGTTACCAGTTGCAGTAATAAAAGCATCCTTTATGGTCTGTAGAGGTTCATGAATTATTTTCCTTACAGCTTCAATTAAATCTCTTACGTCTTGCATAACTGAAGGTAAATCAGCTCTAAATACATCCACAATTAGCTTAAAGGTGGAAGTAAAAAACTTACCTATATTTTCTAACCAAGGGATAAAGTTATCTACAATACCCTGCCAATTATCAATAATCCTTTTGGTAATGAAAGCACCAATTATTGCTCCTAATCCTACAGGACTTGACGCTGCTGCTAAGGTTAAAGCTACCGAAGTAACATAAGGTAATAAGCCTACAACTAATAAAGTATCAACTAATAAATCTACACTCTTAGGGTTGAGATTACCTATAAGTGTTCCAATCCCATTAATAAGACCAGATACCCCTTTAAATATTAAACGCCCTAATTTTTCAATATCTACTGTATTACTAAAGCCATTTATTATACCAGCTATCTTTTTACCTAAAGTGCTAAATATATAATCAAAGTTTAACTTCGAGGCTAGATTAGTAAAGGAATTAATTCTATCTCCTATACCATTACCTATATTCTCAAAATTGAAAGAGTTAAAAAAGTTGGAGACACCCTCACCCAGTTTCCTTTTTAATTCTTCCATATTATTGCTAGAAGAATTAGTAAAACTTAAAGTAGCATTTAAGCTTTCAACCCACTTGGTAACATTATTAATGCCGCCTTTGAGGTACTTTAGTATTCCATTAGGGTCAATCCCTAGTTTATTTAATAAACTACCTACAGTAGCAAATAAACCATTATCACCTAATAAGGCTTTTAGAGTATCATTAAACGCATTTAGAACAGATTGGTTGCCTTCTGTCTTGTCATCTAAATCCTTAAGTAAACCAAAAATACCTTGAGAGGGATTAAATAATTTATCCTTAAGGGATTCTAATAAACCATTAACTGAATTACCAGCAGCTTTAATAGTGTCTTCAGTAACAAGTTGACCTTGAACTGCTTCAAGTATTTGTTTTCTTTCCTTAACAGTTAGCTTCTCTAACTTCTTACCAGATTCAGATAATTTCTTTTGTACTAAACTTAAGAAAGCTGGGTTACTTTCAGCAAATAGCAGTTTTTCTAACTCAGATATTGAACTACCACCAAGGAATTTTGCTGTAAATTTAGAAACATCCTTTGAAGCAACATTAGAAGCTGCTGCGAGGAAGCCCATACCTCTTGTAATATCAGTTAGACCATTAAGGAAGGCTCCTTCATCAAATACCCCATTAGCATCTACAAAGGCAGGTACAAGGTTATCTTGAATGCCTAATGCTAGTTTCTTATATTCTTCTGTGCTTCCAGGTAGAGAGGAGGCTATTTGATTAATACGTTTATCTAGGTTACTAAATACCTTTTCAGCATCTGCAAAGTTACGACCTGTTAATGCGGCATAAGTTGAGGCTGCTGAAATATTATTTAACTGAATATCAGCCGCTTCTTTAAATTTAGCAGTTAGAGCTGATACACCTTTTGATAGCCCTGCTGATAATGCCTCAGATAAAAGATTTGCTCTAAGTGTAGCCCCCTCTATTAGCCCCGTTAGTCCTTTAAATACCCCAGAAGCTTTATCAGAAGCCGTGAGTACAATATTTACATTATTTCCATTTGTTGCCATTTATTATTAAACCATTTCCATTTGGTCTTCAGAGAAACCCCACTCAGCTAACTTACTTTCCTGTTGCTTATTAGCCTTCTCATTTTGCTGGGCAATATAAAGATAAAGGTGAAAGAGACAGTCTGATATTTCCATCTCTTCCATCATTAAGTAGGAGGAACTAATATTCCCTCCACAGGCTATCATTAGTAATTTATAAAGTTCTGTAACTGTAAAGTAAGGTTGCCCTTGAACACTAATCCTTAGATTTCCTTCCCAAATAAGCAAGCTTATCCCGAAAGTAACCAATAGCAGCAGCTACCCTCTCAATATCTTCTAACTCTAAAATATCTAATAATTCCTCAAAAGATACTTTAGACTTCTTACCAAACTTAGTGACACAAAGGGAGGCTAACTTTAGAATAGCAAAGCTATCAGTTTTATACTCTTCAGGGGACGTTTTAAGAAATCCTTCAAGTAATAAAAACTGTTTAGCTTTAGGGGATTTAATTTGTACAGGAGTACCATCAGTTAATTCAAAATCAACTGTCTGTTCATCTTGATTATAGACAGCTTCAAATTCATAAGACTTTTCTACTTCAGGTAAGGCAGCCCCAACTTTATCTAATTCTTTTACTTCTTCAATTACTAATTTTCTAGCCATTATCTTTATTTAGTTATTATGCAAATGTAAAGGATTCATAAGAGAACTCAAGAGTAGTTACAATAGTCTTAGAGCCATCTCCAGTGTCCACAGAAGCCATCAATTCAGAACTAGCAATCCTACAGCCAGTAAGCTTCCAAGACTTAGTTCCACGACCTTGTACTTCACCAGTTGAAGAACGTTTAATAGGGGTAATACTCATATCAAATACATCACCTTCTTCATGGTCTGCAAGGAAACTATTGATAGCATCATCAGACTCAGGATCGTAAGGTTTGCTGACTGTGACATTAGCATTAGATTTTGTACCACCACCAGCAGTCCTTTCAACTTGACTTAAGCCATCATTGTAGGTAGGGCGTTTGTAAGTTGTCTTTATACCACTAAACGTCGTCCAATAAACATTAGGAAGCAAGGTTAAAGTGATAGTAAAATCAGAGTTAGCAACAGGATTAATCGTTGATAAAATTGCCATATTTTTATTTATTTTATTAATAGTTTAAGTAGGCTAAAGCTTATCTTTAACCTACATGATATTAGATTAGGCAGCAGGTAATTGAGTAGCAACAGTCTGCGCCTGATTTATGGGCAATGTACCAATGCTTACTCTGATTGTGGAAATCAACAACTTCTCTAAAGCAGGGGCAGGAACTGCATATACTTCTAGAATTACATTTCCTCTTTCCAACTCTTCTTTAGAGTTGTTAGTGAAGTTGCAGATAACCTCAAAAGCAGCAGCTTCAGTAGCACCAAAAAGCAATCTACCTCTCCACAATCTATTGCACACTGAGAAAGCTGTTTGAGAAATTGCATTCAACAACAAACCAAACCCATCAATGGAAGTGAAAAGGTCATTATCAAAACCTGACCTGAGTGTTCCATTAAGAACATTCATAATGACTCTAGTAGGAAGGAAAGTGTAGAATTCACTAGTAGAGCGAGTTCTCATTCCCCAAACGACAATTCCCTTGTTTCTCAGGTTTCTGATAACATTAACCCCAATTGGGTTGAGGATTTCTTGCTGTTGAGTGTTAACTTTGGTTACTACGTCAAGGACTCCCAGAACTGGGAACTTGGCACCTGCACCAGGTTGTTGTAACCCTTCTTCTCTGAAGCGTCTTGTGTGTAGACCAGCTACAGCAGCAGAAGGAGGAACTACAGTACTCTCAAGGTCTATTAAATAAGGATAGAAGAACGCAGAATGCCCTTGAGGTGAGTTGTACAGCAGTGCTTCAGTTTGAGCTTGAGCTGGTGTTAAACCTACACCTGGATCAATCAGAGCAACCCAATCAAAAGCGGGGTCAGATGCTTGTGCTTCTAACGCTAAACCAACGGCTTGACGGTCAGATTGCAGACTTAGTAATTGGAATGCTTCAGGAGCATAGATAAAACCTTGTGTATAAGCATCTTCAGCATCAAAGCTGTTCTCAACTGCATAGACATAATCAATTGCAGCAGGGGTTGTAGGAGTTGTAACTGTTAAAGTTAAATTGGTTCCTACTGCCAAAGTTGGACTAGTAGCAATAGGGTCATCGTTGCGTACTATCAGAGCATCAGTAGTCAAACCTGCGCCTGCTGTTACTGAACTAGCTACTGCTGAAGAGTTGATAGCGGCAATTAAACCAGAGACGATATCAGGTTTTGTAGGCGTACCTGTAGCTACATAATTTACTGCGGTGCCAGCAATAGTTACAGTATATGTACCTGCTGCTGCTGTGGATACTGTAACTGTACGTCTAACAGCTATAGGGGTGCGAATAAAGAATACAATGGCTCTTTTATCATTTCTGAACAAAAGGCGGATTGAAGCTTCACTGGGGCTAGCACCAAATTGATTTGTAAAGTCTACTAAACTACTTACTTGAGTTGGGTAGAGGTAAGCTCCAGTTGCTGAGGAACCAATAATATAGTGAGTTTCAAAACTAGCTATATCTAATACTCGATAGCCCTGTGTAGTTTCTTGAATACGTACACCTGGGCTTTGAAAGTTGGTAAACAAAGATACCATTTTTTGTAAATATTTATTTAATAATATTAATTGTTGAATCTTCTATATAAGTAGAAGTATTGCTTTTTATAAATTCAGGTTTAGCCCTGTTAGTCCTAATGGTTATTTCAGATAAAGAAGGTGGATTTTCAATGTTGTAGTAATTAGCAGGTTGGATACTTGAGATATCAGGAAAATCAGTTGTATTGAAAACTACATCAAAAGCAAAATTGAGGTTTACTAACCAATCACCATCCTGTTGAGCTATCCTTTCTACTGTTACTGAATCTTCAACTTCAGCAGGCTGAAATGACTTAATATTTTCATCTGGTAATTGAAGTAAGGCTAGTAAATGGATAGTACTAATTACTCCTTCTAATCCGCTAAAAGGCAATACATCATAAGCTAAATCGTATGCAAATCTATAGGTAATTCTATAGGGCAATCTTACTGAAGTTTCTATTAAGTTCAGTCCTACTTTTTTATGAACTAAGTTTTGTATTGGAAGAGCTATAGCACTGCTACCTGGTTGATAATTATTTGAAGTAGGACTATATAAACCTTCTGGTATATCTAAATCCCAAGCATCAATCTTTACCCTAATGGTTAAAAATTCTCTAACTTTCTGATGGGCTAATTGTATATTCATTTCTTATCCCTCTGTCCAGTTAAAATTAATTTATATACAGTAGAGTGAGTATCATCTACATAAACTAAGCTATAAAGTTTAGGGTTATTAAAAGATTTAGTAGCAGGGTTAGAATAAACAACAGTACCATAAGTTACTGGCGGGTCTAAAATAAATATTGCTCTATTCTTACCCTCTGGTTTAAATAATGTAATAGGGTAGACTTTGGGAATCTCTACTTCAAGGTCATTGACTGTTACGTAAATTGAGTCAGCCCCAGGTATACTTATCTGTAGATTGACATATCTAGGGGAGACTGAAGTTATATAAGCTTTGGGATTTATTAGAGTATCCTCTGTACTAGGAGCACGAGTAATAGGGTCTGTTACTGTATGTCTTACTAGCAGATATCTACGCTGTGGAACCCCTAAGGAAGTCTCTACTTGCGCTAGCTTATTTTCAATTTTAGCCAGCTTTTCATATAGGTTCATTTGAGTTTATTGATTCCTTTAGCTATATTCTGTTGTAAGTTTTCATTAATAACAGGTAGCGACCTATTCACCATCTGCACTTTCTTTTCAACATAAGGTGCATAAATTACAGAGTTTGATAATGTTACTGATTTCCTGTTTACAGTTGTAAGCCAACCTGATTTTAGTGCCCCTGTTTTTACAGGAGTAACATTCTTAACTGTATTCTTTGCAAAGTCTGCTGTCTCTTTTAAAGCAGTCTTTAATATCTTTTCAGTAGTGAGTTTCCCATCAAATAATGGACCAGAAGCCTTAATAGTGTAATTAAACATTTGACTTACCAGTAGGCTACTGTTGAATTGCGTTTACTAATAGGTGAGTATTTGTTGTAATGAACTCCTACCTTTAACAGTTGTCCCAATTCAGTTAGTAACCTAGTACCTTCTGATTTCAGGTGAGCTACATGACTGCTGTATGAAAATTTGGTTTGGCCCCTTGACTCTTTTACATAACTTAGAGAAAGGGCCTCTTTTAACAAATCATCAATAATCACCAACTCATCCAAAATAGTTAGAGTTCTATCTACTACAGTGTCAGAATAATTAGAAGTTAATTCAGTTCTGATGAGAGAACTAAAGGCAAAGAATCCTAAAATTCTCTCAAACTCCTCAGCTTGAACTGTGGTGAATTGTGCCATGATTACTGAATTGCCAATAGACCAGCAATACCTTTATTACGTGTCTTAACTTGCAGTTGAGGCTTAACGTAGATAGCATATTTCAATGCATCTGGATTAGAGCTAGGTAGTTGCTCAACGGCAAACTGCATACCATTGTTATTTTGAGTATTGCTTTGACCGTAGGTGTAAAGAGTAACTTCAGACTCATTTACAAAGTACATTGCATTAGCTGTGCAGTAAGGGTCTTGAATGATAGGACGACCAGCATAACTAACACCAGAGAAACCTAAATCAGCAATACCGTTGTTCAGTTGAGGATTCAAAACTGAGGTAGCAAATAATGCTTTGTAAGCAGCAACAATTGTAGGAGAAGTATAAATTGCAGTAAAGTTAGAACCTTTAGTGGCAATACCAGTTTCTACTGTTTGTAGTAGAGCAGCAGTCAATGCACGGTTGGTACCATTGGTGTTTAGATAAGGTGCCCACAGTGTATAAGTAGCGGGGTCAATTCCAGCATAAGCAGCAGCAGCCACAGCAGCTCCCATACCAACTACTCCACCTTGAGCAGCCAGACCTGTACCAGAGTATATATATCCACTTAAAACTTCAAGGATGGCACGTACACCACTTTGTACTTCATAACCAAATAGGTCACGCAAAGCACCACGCCCAGCATTTTTAGCTTCTTCAATGTCTTCTTTTTGAACTTGGAAAGAATGACGTAAGCGGTTAGTACCAATAGCCAATTGAGCTGAAACAACTGAATCTTCAGAGAAGGTAGAGACATCAGCAGTTGTAGCTTCACCTGTTACAGTAGCACCACCAACGTTAGCATTCCACTTGATTACTTTTTGACCAGCAACTTTCTTTTGTACGCGATTCAAAACAGGGTATTGATTCAGTTGTAAAGAAGCTACTTCTTCATCAACTACCAACTGTAAACTATTAATTGCACTAGCAATAACTGCCATAATATTTTATAAAATTATTTAATGTTTTTATGTAAATTAGACTGAGAATGATTCAAATAAGGCATCAGCAGCCTTAAGTTTTTGATTAGGGTCAACTGGAGTTACTTTTGTTTCCTGAGCATCTGAACCTCTAACTCCTGAAGCAGGTACAAATGCTTTTCCATCTTCTGAGGACAGATAAGAAGTTAGTGCCTCTTCTAAAGTTGAAACGGTGTCACCTTGATTTACAAACCACTTACCATTTTCTTCTATGATTCTTTCTGCGTTATCAAGTAAGAATACTTTCTGCAATGTTGCAGGGCTTAATGCTTTACTGTTAGCAATTACCTGAGAAACTGCACTGCTACGTTTAGCTGTAATGGTCTCTTTATCTTTGTCAGCTAATTGTGTCTTAAGGTCTGTTAACTGCTGTTCTAAAGCCCGAAGAGTTAGCTTATCTGTAGATGGTTCAACAGATTCATTAGCTGTAGGTTGAGGTGCTTGAAGTTTCTTAATCTCTTTAGTAACTGATGCTGCAAGTCCTTGATTAGCTTTGGTAAACTCTGAACTAATTTCAGTTTTAAAAGAATTTAGGGAAGCATCAATTAAGGCTTGAATTTCTTGTTCTGTCATTTTAAATAATCCTGTATTTATAGGTATCTATTTTTATAGTTAATAGTAAACTTATCTGGTTTTAACCTTAGCCAGTTGGTTGATCTTCTATACTATAAAAGTGTCCCCAGTTTTAATTGAGGCTAGTAATAACTCTATTTCTTTGTTTACTTCCTCTTTCTGAGAGGCGGATAAATTACCAGTTAACATTCCTACCATCTGTTCATAAATTACCTTTAAGGCAGAAGGGGGTAAGTTAGCTTTCAGGCTACCTATATTTAGTTTGCTGACAGAATCCAGCTTCATTAATACAGAGTCTAAGGTGTCATTCTCAAAACTATTCAGACCAGTGACAGAAATTTCACTACCATCTAAACCTTGTGCTTTGGCAACCAGTTGTAGTATGTCTTGGTAAGCATCAATAATGATTTCTCCATAACTTCTCAGCATACTTTCCTGTTTAGCAAAATCCATTTGTTTAGAGACTCCAGATTGAGCTAAAGCAGCATTACCACTACTTACACCACCAGCAGCTACCAAATCTCTCACTTGAGTTTCTATAGATTGTAAGCTGTTAGACATGTGCTCAATCATGTAACCATGAGGCTCAGACCACTCAAACTTCTCTAACTCAATTACATGCGCCAAACCTGTTGGTAGAGGTTCCTGATTTTCATAAGAATTCTCGAAGTCTCCATCAGGAGTTTGAATTCTTTTGAATGTTCTCTGGAAGTAAGCCATTGTCAACAAATCATATTTGCTGCAATCAATTCTCAAATGTTCCAATGCTTTAGAGGCTGCTTGATCACAAACCCAAAGTTGGTCAGGTAGTTCTAATTTGATAACTGGTACTGTGCCAAACCCATGTTCTATAGTTGACTGTAAACTAATAGCCGTGTCAGCATTAATCATCTCACTATTAATCTTAGTGATGTTACCTTTACCATCAATCTCCACAAATGCAGAGTACTTAACAACATAAGTGCCATCAATAATTGTCCAAGTACAGACCTTTCTAGGGGCAGCAATAGGGTTAGAATTATCTTCTGATATCTGTCTAATCTTTAACCAATTAAGTTTACCTTTACTCTCTGACCAGTTGATAACCTGAAGAGGGCTGTAATTTACAATATAGGGGCGAATACCTAATGACTCCTCTTGTAATCGATTAACAGGAATCACATCTGACTTATTTTTATCTACATGAACAAATATCTTTTTGAACTTTAAAAGTTCTCTAAAGATTAATGTAATTAGATTCTTTTCTGAACGTCCAGCTAAGTCTGTATTCTCCCTAAAGGCTGACCAAAACTTAGGGTTAACATCTAGTCCCTCAACAGTCATAGGGGCGTTAGCAAGCTTAGAGACCTGCTCATTTACATTTGTAGAAAGAATGTTCAGGTAGGTATGTTTCTTAAGTCTAATTTCATAAAGCTCATCTATCTCACCTGGTCGTCTTGGGATAAAATGTCTAATAGCATTCTTTAATTTATAACCACCTGAAATTAGTAAATCAATTTCTTGAAGTGCAGGTAGCATATCAATATACTCAGAGTGCTTTGACTCTAAGGTTTCTAAAAGTATTTGATTGGGATACATATTTAATCTCTAAGTTGTTTATTTTGAAGAGCGTTATATAAGCTACCTATGCAGTATCTAGCAGCATCAATTGTGTGGTCTTCTTGATGGTCTGCTGGTTTATTTACCAACTCACCTTCTGAATCAGTTGCCCTGTGATAGTCTTCAAATTGAGATATCAATTCAACTAGGTTAGCTTTAATAAAAAGATTATCTTGGTAGAATAAATTATTCATAATATCTATACTTGGCATTAGTCCTAACTTAGTTCTACTGACCTCTACAGCCCTGCTCATACCAGGTATATTCTCACGTTTACCTAATATTCTTGCTGACTTAACTGAACCACCACGGTCATCAGGAAGATAGCATCTGTACACATTATATTTAGTACAAAGTCTAGCCATCTCTTTTAGGAAAATTTCCTCTGGAATAGTCTCTCCAGAGCGATTTAGCCAGAAGTCAACTATGTAAAATTTACTTCTATCTTGACTTAACCCAACTATTACGATGCTTGGATTTCTGTCCCCCCAATCTGACCCGCAATAAAAAGACAGGGTGTCAGGAATGTCTTTTATATAATGTTTTTCAGATAGCTGATCAAATAACTGACCTGAGAAGTTTTCAAATGAAGCCTGATACTCTTGTTTATATGATTTCTCAGGCATCTGAGCCTTAGCTTGCCTGAGTTGTTTTAGAGGGAAGTGAGGATTATCTTTAGTTGTGAAGTGGTAATAACTCCACTCTGCTAATTCTTTTATCTTTAAATAGAACTTATATAATGAATGATTCTTTCCCTTGGGAGTGGCACATAATGTGGCTGTTGAACCTGGGGTATCACCTAATGCTGGAAAAACTACTTGTTCCCAAACATCAGGTTTAATATCTTGAAATTCATCTGCTGCTACAAAATAAAATTTAAGTCCTCTTAACCCATCCCCACAATCATCATTTGTTCCTCTTAAAACAATGTCTGGTTTTCCACCTTTAAAAGTTATTCTATAATCTGAATGGTTAATATTTTTTACAAAAGGAGCATCCTTTAACATCCCTACAAGAGCTTTCCAATGTACTGCCTTACACTGCTTTAGGGTCGGCATTATTAGAGCAATTGTTGGAGGAAAGTTAGGGTCAATTGGTTGGTCATAGGTTAAGGCATTAACTATAAGTTGAGTTCTTAGTAAATGACTTTTACCAAATCTTCTCCCACAAACCAATAACCTAAATCTATTTGGGTCTAAAAATATCTCCTTTTGTTTAGGATGTAATTTAATTTCAAAACTCATTTACAAATCCTCATCTCCAGCCAAGGATTCTTCCTGTACAGGTTCTGAGTCTTTAACAATTAATGTGTAAGAAGATATAGGTTCAATCTTTTCAGACCACTCCTCTCTTAATGAACGGATGGCATCAACTGCTACCTTTGGTTCCCTCTTTGTTAGGCTTACTATTTCTCCTCGGCTACTTTGAGTTTGATATTCATACCCATCTACACACATCCTTACAATGTTTTGTAATTCTAAAGTGCGGTTGATTTTGGAATGCAAATTTACTAAACCAACTCTGATAGCCAACTCCAAAGTTAGGGCTTCACTTTTCTGAAGTTCTTCAACTTTCTTCTTTGACTTAGTAATCTGTGTTTTTAATTGCTGCTCTGATAGTTCAACCCCAAACTTATCCTTGAACAAGACAGTCATTTGAGGTTTACTCAGATGAGGTTGAATTGATAAAAGTAATACAATAAAATCTCGCTGAACTTGTGCCAGCATTAATGCTTTGGTTCCCATAAAAAAAGGTGCTAAGGAAGCACCACATAATATTTAGATATCTATTCTTTAAAACTGTCCTAAAGTAACCCTAGAACCTCATTAGAAAGTAGCTGTAAAGCATCAAGGTATATTTCACCCATCCAAGTCTCTATACATGTCTGTTGGTCATCTTGGTAGTGGTAATGGCGCAGTAATAACCAAGATGCCTCACTACCTATAAAGTGAAATTCAATAGCTGCTCGATGTAGTGCTCCTAACCCCCATAGAGCTAGTTCAAGATCAGCAGAATCAAGCTGCCCAAATAGAGAATTTCCAGGTTTCAGTTCACTTGAATCTCTATAGAGGCGAGGTAGATATTGGTCAACATCATCAAATGTTCCTTGGAAATATAAATCTAAACATTCTTCCAAAGAAGAGGAATCAATATAGCTGGTCAATAATTCAGTAGTCATAATTTATAATCCTTAAAATAATTAATAAATTTAATAGTTGATAAAATAATTAAGGGCTAACCCAACAATCAGTAATCAAATCCTTCCAATCTTTAGTGCGGTGACTACACTCCAGGTAAGTTAACTGCTGAAGTCGGGCATCAGTGAATAAAGGAGAACTTAGATGTCTAGAATCAGATTCAGCAATCACTTTTCTGTTAGCGCTAAACCAATCTGAAATCTGCTGTTTTTGTCTATCTGGTAATGCAGGGTTATCAAGGTATTCTTTAATAACTGGATTCAGCCCATACTTATTCTTTAACTCTGAGTAATTATCACCATGCAGTTTTCTAAACTTTTTACCTAAATTTGTTTTACTAATTTTAAATATCTTGGCTAAACTTCTTAATGAATAACCCTGCTTGTAAAGTTCAAATGCTCTTTGAATTGTTTTATCAGTTGACATAAAAGTTAGTTTAATTTGTTTGCTTTGATCCTTCTAATATATGATGAAGGTAATATCATAAGGTGAGCATTATTCTAGGGTATCTTAATAGCCTCTGCGAGGCATTAGAGAGGGAGAGATAAATTATTGGTGGGCTTAAATTGACAGGTTGTTTTTAATACTACTTGTGAGAATTCTGACGACCTCCCTTTTAAGGAGGCAGTTAAATAAATCTACCTATTAAAAAACCTCCCTGTTAAAGGAGGCTTCTATTAGTTACTTATTTGATTTATGCTGCTTTAGCACTCTTTAATTTAGGGAATTGAATAACGTTGTCTGTCTTAGCTGGCTTTATTAATCTCCCAGTTCTGTAAGCTTCAACAATTGAATTATTTAACTTTTCTATTGTTCGACCACCTACTACACAATTGAACCCTTCTTTAACTAATTTAGTCTTAAACCAAAAATGAGATTCAATACAAGAGTTATTAAGAAAGTTATTAACAAGCCTCTCTGAGATAGCCTGGGTGTCTATAAAACTTACTTTAACCTTTGCTCCAGGGAACCTAGTAGAGGTCGTGTCATTGACCTCCTGGATATAGCTTTTAGCCTCCCAGCTAATCCCTACAGGTGAGGTGAAGATTAACTCAATTGATTTACCTTTATAGTGTTCAAGGGCTAGCTCAAGGTAGTGCTTTTCAAGTATTGTAACTTTTACGTTTTCTTCTGAAATTGTTCTTGACTTTAACTCATAGATTTTAACTACTTTTGGAAGCTGCTCAACAAAATCAAATCTCCTATGGCTACCTGGGTTAAATGTATCGTAGACTGGAACCTCAAATTTGAGATTAATATTTGAGTAACCAGCTAACTCTACAAGCTTTAACTGAAGGGTGGGTTCAATAGTATGGGTGGATTCTTCAATCTCTTTTTTAACTGAGGTCTCAATAGCTACTGAACCAAGTGTTTGAAAATCTTTAGCAGCTTGTGAAGAACCTTGAGTTAAGTAGCTGTAGGCGTGTAAAAAATCACCAACCCAAAGTTGATTTATTTTACCTAGTGATAATTTATTTTGTTCTTGATATAGTTTTTTAAATAAAATTAATTTATCACCCTCTAACTTCAAAGCCTTACCAGCTAACCTTTCCAACGAGGTCCCTTTTAAGGACGACGTTGATTCAGACTTATTAGCCCAATGTTTCTTATAATCTTCAACATCTAGACCTTTAGCTACACTTAACTCACTCATAACATAAAGAGCATTCTTACCATTACTATCTGCTACCCACTTTAATTTATATTCCTCAGTCAATCTACAAAGTTCATTAACTATAGTCTGGTCAATATTAGGGTTTACTGATTTAATAATTGATTTCAATCTAACTGTGGAATTTGAAGGAGAATTAATAAGTGTCATATTTTTTAAGTATTATTATTATTTAAGGTCTTTCTCAACCTTATATAAATATGATACTCAGTATGTATATTAAAAAGGTAGGCAACTCAATAGCCCCCTGTTTTACTAGGAGGCTGTTAGCTGAATTAAATTTAATTGAGTTAGTTACGATCAGTAAAATCTACAAAGTCACGTTGGAAGTCATTATAGGAGGCTAGAGTACCTTCTTCTAATTTAGGTTGTAAAAGTAGTTTACCTACAAGTAACCCAAGTACAAAGCTGAACAAAATCAAAGTGAAAATAATCAGGGTGATAATAGCAATCATAATAATGTTTCCTATATTTTGTATGGTAAAAGGTTCCTTAAAGGCAGGAACCTTAGTGGTTAATTATTGAGCTTCATAATAGTAGGTAACAGTTCTAACAGCCTTGCCATTTGTCTGTAGGGTATAGGAAACTGAATGATTGGTAATCTTAGGTTTATTTGTTAAAAATCTGAAGAAGTTAGCTAATTTGATAGACATAAATTTAAATCCCTTTTTGTTTTCTATATATACATAGTACTATTAAGCTAATAGCAATAGGTAGGCAGTATCTATTAGTAAACAACTGTAAAAATAGTTTTAAAATAATTCTACAAATGCCTATATTTTACCTATAAAACTATTGATAATTGTATAAATATTTGTTAGAATATATATATGAAAGGTGAGGGGAAGGGAACACTTCCAGCCACTAATGGAAAAGGGCATCAACACTACACTAAGGTTGCTACACCCATTAGGCTTGAACAATAGAGAACGCACCACAGTTTAAAACTAACTTTCGTAGGTAAGACAGCCTTAAAAACTTGAACAGCCGCATTATTCCTTAGTTTGGCGATGTGTAGATAAAAAAGCAAAGGACGCTGGTAGAGACTCCGGTAGATAGCTAGAAGTGGTCAACCTTAGACGTACTCCGCAGTAATTTTAGTAAGGATTTATCCCCAGGTTTTCAGCGATAGCAAAACCTAGCCTAATGGCTAACAACTGCTCTAATAGGCAGCTATTAGCTAAAAGAATTTAAAGTAGCCTGCAACTATACCTAATAAATTTAATTAAATTAATTATGAATTTAATATATAAAGGCCAAGCTCTGATTATTGATGAATGTGACTTAGATATTTTAGAATCATATCTTTGCTATTGGCACGAAGATGGTTACTTAAATGTATCAAACCCAGACAATAATATAAAGTGTGCTGGGATTCATAGAATAATTGCTAAAAGAATGGGTTTGAGTTTATTAGGACAAATAGACCATATTGATAGATGTAGATACAATAACTCCCGCATTAACTTAAGATCTGTCTCTATACAGCAGAATAAATGGAACTATGGTAAGGGTAAAAATAACAGTACAGGGTATAAGGGAGTGTCTTTAAGAAAGACTACTGGGAAGTATCAGGCTTATATTAAGAAAGATGGTAAACGTATACATATAGGTTACTTTAATGACATTGTTGAAGCTGCTAAAGCTTATGACGTTAAAGCTATAGAATTATTTGGAGAGTATGCTGGTACTAATTTTTGATTTCAGCCATTCCTCTTAAAATAGTTGACAAACACTACCCCTGCGATAACTGGTAACAGTTCACTCCAGGGGTTTTGTAGTATATAGGTATATCTGCATTCAGGAGATCCATTATGGGGTCTGAATATGATTAGGCTGCTAATAGTAAATGAAGCGCAGGAATCTCAAACTGAAGTGAGCTACTACTGTGTTAGGTTAAGCGCTGCGCTGGCTATAGGGGAATGAGGAATTACCTGTACATTTTAGATTTCTATATTTAACTAATCTAATGCCCATCCCTGTGGAGTGCTTATTATATAAGGCTTCTACTTCTAGTTCTAAAATTACAGAACTAGAACTAGACTGAGCTGCACATTTTAGATTTCTATATTCACAATTCTTCAGTTGAAAAAACCCATGAAAAAGGAGGGGAAAGCCCCTCCTTAAAAATGAATGTTATTATTTTCTTACTATCACGTAAAAAATTTAACAATACCTGAGATAGCACCAGCCAGAAAAAAGCTTATTTTATTTGCAGCGATAAACTGCATCACTGGCTTTGTCAAAGTCTTAAAACCCTTCACTGTATTATTCAAAGCAGTCTTCCTTTCCCAGCTATCCACCATTGAGGAGGGGACAACAAAATGCACGGAGTAATAGGTATACCCACTGCCAGGGTTAGAAGACTTTGCTGGTGCTGTCACTTCATAAAATATAAACTCCCCAGTGCTAAGTGGGACATAAAAGACATCTTTACCAGCTACTAATGAGCTAGAGACAAGTTCACCTGGAAACTGACCTTCATACATCAGTTCAAATACTTCATCCCTGTAAGTTTCCTGCGTTTCGGAAGAAGCTCTCTGCAAATCTTCTAGAACAACAGGTAGGTGCTCAATTATCAGGTTCAGTTTGTGGTTCAGGTGCTGGGGTCTGTACATAAGGGGCTGTGTTGGTAGAGTATAAATCTGTTACCAAGCCCTCTTCTATCAAATGTTCAAGTATTGAAGTAGCCAGGTGCTTCTTCTGCACTTGTTCATTTTCAGTTGGAGGCCGAGGCGCAGAAAGGGGTTTTTTGTTGAACATAGATTTACTATCAGATCTGGTCGTTCATTATAGATAGGCTTTACAAGAACCTGAACCTATCCCACTAATAATATCTGTGCTGCAAAGCTTAGGCTTATTGAAAACTGAAAACGAAAAATCAAGGTTTTCAGGCACATTTTACAAAAAGAAGTAGGGATTTTTAGAATAGTCGGATAGGTTCAAATTATTCAATTGTCAAATTAATGGGATACCCCCATGATTCAGCATTTTTGAGGTGGGTCAAAATGCTGAATCACTATATGTAGAGGAATAGGAGGGGGAATTTTAGCAAGGTAGGTTGAAATGTCCATTTGTTTAAACCGTAAGTTGCGAATAGGAAAAGATAGTAAGTTCATGAACCTAACTCCATTGTTACTGGAGTAAAAAATCACTAACTTAACTAGAGCCAAAACAGACAGACTGATTTAAGTGATTGCGATTCATTTAAATCAACCAGTGCTACATGTAAGTGGCTTAAATCAATATAACCAGACTCAGCAGTAAGCTGATTAGTGTTAGCCACACCTAGTAATGTCGGTTAACCCTACAGTAATTAAAGTAATAAATTATATAAGTGTTCGGTTAACCAGACAGAGTATTTAGCTAGGGTAATCACCTGCGATCGCATTTATATGTCTGTCAGGTTTAGTTAACTATAGGAGATGAGAAACCAGTTAAAAGTGATGAATACTTGGTTGGCTTATAGCCTGCGGTGCTAGGGAGAGAATGAGGAATTGAGCCTTAATTTTGGGCGGCAGAGTTAAGGTTTTTTGCTTAATTAAACTAAACCTAAGAAGATAGCAAATTAGGGAGAGTGAAGGAAGGGAAAGAGGTAGGAAATAAAGGTAGAGAAAGGGGAAACCAAGCCATCTAGGGATAGTATGCAAATATATTTCTACAAGTAATATACAGTAATAGTTTCCAGCATTTTCTCCTTCGTCCTGCTCTCTAATCGATATCAATTATCCCAGTTATTTCAGTATTAAATTTGTTACAATTATAGTATAACAAAACATAAAATATACTTAAGCAAAATGATAATCAACAACTCCTCTAATATTGACCATAGTGGACTTTTACATAATAAGAGTACAAATAC